>NZ_JBRAGO010000030.1:0-42711 GCF_052746595.1 Leptodesmis sp. | reverse complement strand
AACCCCTCAATAGTTAAACCAATGTTTCGATCTTCCTGAATCCCCCTTAAAAAGGGGGACTTCAGGTATTCTGGTTCGCTTCCCTCCTTTTTAAGGAGGGTTAGGGAGGATCCAATCCCAGAGCATATTTCCTGCATCTTAATATTCATTTACAAACAGGTTCTTAGACAAGATTGCCCTCTGTCATTTGTCCCTGGTCATTTATCAGCAAATGAAGGACGAATGACCTAAGACGAGTGGCTCATCTATCCCGTCACAATTCGTTTAATTTGGTTTAGTCGTTCTGGTTTGTAGGGAGCATAGCGCCAACCCAGATCGAACCAGGCCGATCGCTTCAGAATGCTCTTTTGGTGAGAAAAGGTATCAAAACTCGCCTTACCGTGATAGCTGCCCATGCCACTATCCCCCACTCCACCAAAGGGCAATCCCCAGACTCCAACCTGCATAATGGTGTCGTTCAGGCACACTCCTCCAGAAGAGGTAGACTGCAAAATCTGCTGCTGTTTTTGGGAATCCCGGCTAAAGAAGTAGAGGGCTAACGGTTTGGGACGTTCGTTGATGCGGGCGATCGCCTCATCTAAGCTGTCATAGGTTAGGACGGGCAGAATTGGGCCAAAAATTTCCTCCTGCATGATTGGGTCTTGCCAGCTCACGTCATCCAGGATTGTGGGTGCAATATACCGACTGGTTTCATCGACTTGCCCACCGAGAATACAAGTTCCATTGTTCAAGAAAGTTGTGAGGCGGGAGAAATGGCGCTGGTTAATAATCCGGCCATAATCTGGACTGGTGGCCGGGTTTTCTCCATAAAACTCTTGCACTGCTTGTTTAATGTGATTCAGCAGTGGGGATTTAATCTCGCGATCGACCAGCAGGTAGTCCGGGGCGATGCAGGTCTGTCCAGTGTTGATAAATTTTCCCCAGGCGATCCGTTTTGCGGTCTGTTCCAGGTTGGTATCGGCATCCACAATGCAAGGGCTTTTTCCACCTAGTTCCAACGTTACTGGAGTTAGGTGTTTGGCAGCCGCTTCCATGACCACTTTGCCGATCGCCGTTCCTCCAGTGAAAAAGATGTGATCAAACTTTTCGGCCAGCAATGCCTGACTGACAGCCGCATCGCCTTCCACAACAGCCACATAGCTGAGATCAAAAGTGGAGCGAATTAACTCCGCGATCACGGTGGATGTTTGAGGAGCGTGTTCTGAGGGTTTCAAAATGGCGCAGTTGCCAGCAGCAATCGCACCCACCAACGGAGAAATCATCAATTGAAAGGGGTAGTTCCAGGGGCCAATAATCAGCACCACTCCCAATGGTTCAGGCTGAATCCAGGCGGAGGCCGGAAACTGCTCGATCGAGGTAGCAACGCGGCGAGGTTTAACCCAGGACTTCAGTTGCTTCAGCGCCAGGTTAATTTCCCCTAAAGTGCCAATTTCAAAGTAGCCTTCAAAGGCAGGACGGCCCAGATCTGACTTCACGGCTTGTAGAATGGCATCCTGGCGATCAATAATAGCCTGCTTTAACCGTTGCAGTTGTGCTAACCGAAAGTTCAAGTCTTTCGTTTGTCCGGTGCTGAAAAACGATCGCTGCTGTTGAAGCAGGGTGGAAATTGGGGTTTCTGTCGCTTGAGCAATCATCGTTGGTTTTGTGAAACTCAATTGAAGTCACTCTAACGCATTGCCGGAAACCTGCGCTCCTACCGTTGTGACGACCAGAATAGCTGTCAAAAGCTGCTCTAGCCCTAGAATAGAGTTATGAAGCATGTATTAATTGGTTTAGTTAAAGTCTATCGGACGTTTATTTCGCCCCTATATCTGCCGACCTGTCGGTTTCAGCCGACCTGTTCGCAGTATGCGATCGAAGCTATTGATCAGCACGGCGTATTAAAAGGAAGCTGGTTAGCTGCCTGCCGAATTTGCCGTTGTCATCCCTTTCATCCCGGTGGCTACGATCCCGTTCCTCCAGTGTGTAATTCCCCAGAAGAGAAAGGCTGATACCCGGTCAATCAATAGAGAGATATTGCTGTCAATCCGATCGATTCTTTCGCCCCTAGCCCACTAAATCAGGAAAGACCTGTTGCACGGCGGGGTGAATCAGGTGGTTATTTTGGACATTCAATCCTTTGGCCAAAACTGGATCCTTGTCCAGTGCGGCTAGCCCAAAATTAGCCAGTTTCAGAACGTAGGGCAAAGTACTATTATTAAGTGCCTGAGTGGCAGTCCAGGGGACGGCTCCCGGCATATTTGGCACTCCATAGTGAACCACACCTTGCTCTAAATAGGTGGGATGGGAGTGAGAGGTGGGCCGTACCGTTTCAATGCATCCTCCCTGATCCACAGCCACATCAACGATTACCGATCCGGTGCGCATCTGCTTCACCAACTCACGAGAAACTAACACAGGAGCTTTTTGGGCTAACACCAACACTGCTCCCACCAGCAGATCAGCTTCTGGGACAGTGGCTTCTATTTGCGCTGTGCTGCTATATAACAATTCCACACGAGAACCAAAAATGGATTCTAAATAGGATAGGCGATCGACACTGATGTCCAGAATCGTAACCTGAGCACCCATGCCCACAGCGATCCGGGCAGCCTCGGTGCCGACCACACCTCCCCCCAAAATCACTACTTTTCCGGATTTGACTCCAGGAATGCCGCCCAGCAAAACTCCCCGTCCACCTTGCTGCCGCTCCAGGTAACGGGCACCAAATTGCACAGAAAGCCGTCCGGCAATCACGCTCATGGGAGCCAGCAAAGGCAGGCGCTTATCGGGTAGTTCCACGGTTTCATAGGCGATCGCGATCGCGCCAGAGTTCAGCAGGTGTTCAGTTAGGCGGCGATCGGCGGCCAGATGGAGATAGGTAAACAACATCTGTCCCTTCTGCAAAAACTCATACTCTGGTTCCAGTGGCTCTTTTACCTTGACGACTAAATCCCGGTTCCAGGCCGCTTTGGCTTCCGTGACGATCGTTGCTCCAGCCTGAATATAGTCTTCATCTGAGAAACCTGCCCCTGAACCAGCATGGGCTTCTACAAAAACTGCATGGCCATGGTCAGTCAATGCCCGAACACTACTGGGACTCAAGCCGACTCGGAATTCCTGATCCTTTGTTTCCTTGGGGACACCAATTTCCATCTGAACCTCACAATGATAAATCCGAGGAGAGTAGCAGGGAGGTTACTAAACCGACCCTAGAGAGGCAGGATGGATCCCTAACTGATTGCAGTAGCATCACTAAAGTTCCCGCCCCCTATGCTTCTAGCTTAAGCTGCTTCCTTTAAAGCCGTTGTGACGGGATTAGCCAGAAAAGCAAAAATACTGTAAGCCTCACCGATGGAAAGCCTGCCGAACAGCAAATAGCCAAACTGATAACGCTCAAGTCTATATCTCTCAAAAGGGTGTAAGGTTTAATGTGAAGAGTTATGAATTTCAAAGTGTGAAGAGCAGAGGAAAAGTTGTTTCCTCCCTTCCCCAAAAGCTACTCTTCCACCCTGATTGGTTTCTACCGCTTTGCTATGTATAATATTTCTGACCCTCCTTACTTCTTATTCATTGCTGGCTTTCTGGCAAGTCTTACGTCTGGTGCCGCTTTTGAGGCTGTCTTAAAACAATCCGTTCAGAATTGGGCTAAAAGCCGTTCTACCCGTAGTCTGGCAACTTTACAAGGTATTCAACTGCTACTCCCCTTTCTAGGAATTGCAGGGGGTATGTGTATATTTTTGTCTTCTGGCATGGCTATTTTTGGCTTTCCTGCTCAACTGGCCTATGTCATCTCAATCCCACTCACCGCTTTCATTGGCCTGCTAGTCTGGTCGCAATTGGGTAAGATTCTGGTCGAATTAGAACGGGGGGGCTCTAAAGCACTGGATCTGGATTCCCTTTTCTAGTTAAGCACTTTGAAGTATGAGTTACGAATTGCCTGTTTTGGTTGACCACGCAAAAATGCTCAATTCAAGCAGGCATTTTTTAAGAAACAAGCTTATTTTCAAAAAATAGTCCTGCTTCGGTACATACAGCGGTCAGGGGGCAATCCCAGGAATCGCGAGGAAGCTTAGGCAGCCGGGCAGACTCAAATACGATCCCGATCGCTACCTTGGTAGACCAGCTAGGAGTACTGAGCAGGCGATCGAAAAAACCACCCCCGTAGCCCAATCGATATCCCTGATGGTCACAGGCGATCGCGGGCACCAAGAGGAGATCTACCGCCTCCGGTGCGATCTGTGGAGCCTCTGGATCAGGTTCCAGGATACCATAAGGCCCTATTTGCAAGGGAAAGATACCATCAGGCAACCAGTGATGCCAGTACAGTTCTTTGCCTACACAGCGAGATATGCCCCAGGTTTTAGGATGGGCAAACAGGGAGCCCAAGTCTGGCTCCTGGCGAACACTAAAGTAGGCCAAAATCGTTTGGGCTGACCTGAACCAAGAGGAATTTTGCAAGTGGTGACAAAGTTGCAAGCTCTTCTGCTGCCATTCTTCTGGGGCGATCGCTTGTCGTTTCTGCAACAGTGCTTTTCGCAGTTCTGCTTTATTCATTGAAAGCCCAACACTACATTCAACGCCTTCTGAATAGCTATCCAATAGTTTTCTTCAATTGCTCCAATTCGTTCTCAAATGCGCCGATGATTCAGCGGCCCGAATTTGTCCAACATCCATGTAGCGATCGCGTTCCAAACTTTTTTAGCTATTCGCTTCGCAATAAGCCCTCTATTCCATCTTACAAACTCTCATCTTACCCAGCCATCCTACCTTCAGACAGTTCTAAGTTTACAGAGTGTTTTAGAGGCTGTTACAAACTTGACAAATGGTGTACAGTTTTTGACCAACTGTTTATTCTGATTGCTGGTCTATGACTATGATGCGCTCGCCCATCCTCCTAACTCCGCCAACTATTGTTCATACCCCTGCTCAACAATTACTGATCCCGCCCTTTGAGCGCTCCCGGTTTACGATGCTGTTTGTGCTGGCAACCGGCTTGGGATGGTTTCTGATCAGCCTGGTGTTGCATGCCGTTCCCAATCTGCTAGGGTTGCAGCACCAGGGCTTACTGGCAATTTTTGTGACGGGTCTGGTGTCTGGACTGATGGTAAGTGCCTGCCAGTGGCTGGTGTTGCGGCGTTATCTGCCCGATTGGTTGTGGATTCTCGCCTCTACAACGGGATATATTCTGCTCACTCTGACGCTGGAATCCTGGTGGGGGCGGTTCGCCCAGGTACTGAGTCAACCAACAGTGATGGAGTGGGCCAATAAGCTGCCTGCCGCAACCGTGCCGATCGCCTCTGCGCTACTGCGATCGCTATTAGCGGCGGTGAGCGCCCTCTGGTTGGGACTAACGCAATGGTTATGCTTGCGCTACTACACCCGCTCTAATCTCTGGTGGATTGGCATTCCCCCGCTGGCGGTTCTTCTGTCTGCGGCTCTGACAACCTTGAATGTCTGGCTACCGACTTCCCCCCTCCATCTGACCCTGGACACTAACGTTTTGGGGGCAGGGATTTTAGGCATTACTCAGGCCATTGGCTTCTGCGCCTTGTATAAGCAAGCCCGACCCGAACGGTTAAAAGTTCCGGCGTGCCCTGTCGCTCAAGCGCCCGAAATGCTGGATTATGCCCAGGTGAAAAGCCTGAAGAAGCAGCTCCAGCGTCAGTTAAATCGGGCATGGACGAGTGAGCATTTGAATGAAGAAGTGCTGATGTACCGGGTGGGCGTAACCGAGAGTGGGGCGATCGTCGGTTACACCCCGATTAATCCTCCAGCCATAGAACAGGTTAACCAAACGCCTCTCCCCAGCCTGACGGTTCCCGAAGCTTATTCTATGCATGGAAAACAACCGTCTGTTGCCCGGTTCGAGGTTTATTTCCTGCCGTCTGGTCGCTTACGAATTCAGTCCTGGCGCTCCAGTCCCCTACTTTGGGTGGCGGCAGAAATGCTGATGTTTGTACTGGTGGGAAGCGCGATCGCGGCCCATTTGGGCACTGCTTTGCTAACTTAGAATACTCAAAACTTAAAATTCAAAACTTGCCAATCAGGCTCATACCAGGGAAGCGATCGAAACTTGCGATAATAGAAGGCTGCATACCCATCTAAGACAGTAAAATCAATGGACATCGTAGAGTTCTTTCAACTGAGTAACGGTAAGTGGTTTTCTCAACGCAGTAATCTAGCCGCCAAAGCTTCATCCGGAGGTCGGTCAGATTTATATATTGAAGCCTTGAGCGCCACTGACCCAGCCGTTATCCGGTTGTGTGAACAAAGCAACGTTGATCCCTCCCAGGCACTGTGTGGCGTTCGGATTCGCTGGGATGGCTCAATGGAGTTGGAACAAAAAAAATATTCCGGCTCTACTGTCATGGTTCCAGTTTCCAGTTCCAGCCAGGCAAAAGAGGGAACCCTACTACGAGATAGTGGCTCTACTGAGGTGGCCGTCGCCAGCCGCTACATTATGGGAACCGATGATGCCTTGACTCTGATCACCAAGTCAGAAAGTCTCTATGCCGAGGAGCGAGTCTGGTTTGCCAGTCCCAATTTAAGATTGCGAACTCGCATCTTACGGCAACCTAATGGTGTAAATATTGCTTCCTTCTGTTCCGAGATTCGCATGGGCGTGACGAAACCAGCAGAAAATTAAGTTGCAGAGAAAATAAATAAGTATCAGTTAGCTATACTACGCTCTAAAATTTAATTTCCTGACACAATTTCACCCCAATTCCTGGTAAGTTTTATTCGGTAAAACATAACTGTTGGGTATGGCCCCTGCAGTTGTTGGTGTAAGAGGAGGGCGTGTTGTGAAACGGTTTAACTCCGTTGCTACATCAGCGTGGGTCAGATTGGGTGTGTCTACTGGTGGACTGGCTCTGGCAGCATTGGGAGCAGGATTAAAGCCAGCTTTTGCTCAGACATATTTACCGTCCCTTAGTGTTCCTATTACTTTTCAAACCAGTGCTCCAGGACGCTGTGCCAATGTGGGAGACTGGTACACCACTAACGGGAATGCTCGGGCCACACCAGGAGGATCTCAGAGGAACCTGGCAACGGACTTATGCTTGCCGACCGATCCTCTTGCAAACCGGACGACAAACCCGGCCCCCAACCGCCTGCACCGCTATGTGATGGTTGTTACTCAAGAAGATTTAGCGACAGCGGGGGGATCTATCATCGTCACGGTTCAAGATGCGGGAACGGGCGGCTCTTTTGATGAGGTTGATGGCATTGTCTTCCCCTTTAGTGCTGGGCCTGATGACCCCGTGTATGACCCAACCCGCTTTCGGTTGCTGGATCCAAATGGTGCGGTTATTGACTCCCAGACCCTGACCCCGCAAACAAACCCTGCCGATATTGGTCGCACAATTCAATTTCCGCCCGTTACCCAACCGGGGACGTACATCATTACCAGTGAAACAGGAGAATATGCGATCGCGGGCTACACTGGCCCTTTTAACCTAACCCTCAATAACGACGACAATGGCTTTCGGATTGTCGCGAGCGGAGTCCAGAACCTTTTGCTCGGTCAATTTCAGGGTACCTTTCAAAACAATCAGACTCTTGCTGCTCAAACCTTTAACTTCTACTTCCTGGTTGGTCCTGGAACTAGCAATCTCCTCATCCGTAACTTCGACATGGATAGTAGTAATGCTGCCGTTAATCCTGGTAGGGAAAACAACATCATTACCTACAGCAGTCCCACAGTGACTGGAATTCCTGGTACGGTTTCTGGTAACGCCGTCTGGAATGGCGTCAGTAGTACGCTAAACACAGGTGGGGACGTGCAGCCAGTGGTTGGTCTGGCCAATGCCGGACGTTGGGGCATTCGATTGAATGGCTACGGTAGTAGTTTCACTAATCAGTCCCTGTTGGAGGTGAATAGTGGCACTCAACCCAATCCTGGGCAGCAGTTACCCCTTTTGGTTAGCCCTCCTACTCGCGCCGGGAACTTTATCATTACGCCACCCTCAGACCAGACAACCCAAATTGGACAAACCGTTTGTCACCCATTCTCAGTTACCAACCTTTTCTTCACCACTGATATTATTAACCTCTCAACCACTGGCACGGATCCCAATTACACGGTCGAATTCCGCGATGCAGATGGAACCACTGTCCTCACCGATACCGATGGAGACGGGGCTGTGGATACGGGCATCCTCGCGGCTTTTGGAGGCACCCGGAATCTGAACCTGTGTGTGACGCCCAGACCGGGTGCCCCTCCCATAGATAACACCACGATCGTTGGTATTTCCTTTATGGATCAGCGGATTCGCCAACAGGCTGTAAGCGAGGGAATTCCAGAAGCCGACGCCACTCCCCAGCCGCGAACGGTGCTGAAAATCACGCGAATTGGGGAAGGGGGTGGTACAGGTGCGGCTAATCTGCTGCTGGTCAAACGGATTACCAATATCACTCGTGGTGGTACGACGCTGCCAGGAGTGAACTTTGAAGAGGTGATCAACGATCCAGCAGCCGCTAATGATGATGATTCCGGTTGGGCACAAATTCCCCTGGCTGGAATTATTACGCTGCCCATCACAAATCCGGTACAGAGTGGCGATGAGGTTACTTATACAGTCTATTTTCTGTCTAACGGTACGACTCCAGCCTTGGATGTCAGTATTTGCGACCTGATTCCTGGTGGTACCACGTTTATTCCCGATAGCCTGCAGTTGAAGAATGGCAATGCTGATCCAGTTCCGGTGGGCACCTTCTTTACCCCTCTGGCTCCCTTACCGAATAACAACTCCTGCCTCATTCAGACAAATCCCAATGGAGCCGCGATCGTCAACTTAGGCACGGTTTCTAATACTGCAGGCAGTAACTTCGGGTTTATTCGCTTCCGGGTACGAGTAAATTAAACCATTGCTGGCTAGTAACCAGTTGCTGCCAGATCTAGATTGCAGCGATAGGAAATTCGCTGAACCTGGGTTTTCCAGTTGCCACCAGGATATAGGTTTACCAACCTATATCCTGGTGGCTGCTTATCTAGAGTGAAATCAGCAGTATTGGGTTTGAACTGAACACAGGTTGAGGGTGTACCCAGGTAGGTTACTCCATTCCGGTAATGGCTGAACTCCTGATGGATATGTCCAAACAGGATAAGCCTGATCTGTGAATGGCGATCGCATACCTCTAAAAATTCCTGAGCATTGGTCAACCCAATTCCATCCATCCACTGAGAACCAATCTGGAGCGGGGGATGGTGCAAAGCAATTAAGGTAGGTGTTTCAGGTGCATGACTCAACTCCTGCTCTAACCAATCCAGGCTTTCAGGAGAAACAGCGCCATGCACACATTCCGGCACTGAGGAATCCAGTAAAATCAGTTGCCAACCACCGAGGCGCAAAGATTTTTCGGGCACAAATGGCACACCTGTTAGGATCGCTTGCATCGTCGTCGGACAATCATGATTTCCCGGTATGCAGTAAACTGGAATGCCCAAAGGTTGAAGCAGCATCGCCAATCGTTTGTAAGACTTGACCGTCCCATCCTGAGACAAATCTCCTGTAAGCATGAACAAATCTGGCCGTTGTTCTAAAGTCATCACTTGCTCTAGAACAGCCTGAAACGTTTCATTTGTTTGCAAACCCAAAAGACTGGTTTCAGCGCTTGCAAATAAGTGAGTATCTGTGATTTGAGCAATAAGCAAAGAGGAATTTGAACTCATAGCGATCGCACAAAGGTTTTAATTGAAAAGGTTGGTGAGCAAGACAAAATAGGCTAAAAGGAGCAGTAGTTGGGCATGCCTCCCTTATCCAGAGTAATATTTAGAGACCCGAAGAACCTGCGATTTACTACAAATTTACAGGTGATATTCATCACATCAAAACCTCTTGCTGCTGAATTTTCTCCCTAACTCGCTTATGTATCAGGAACCCGTTATTGCAGTCCATGGTGTAAACCACTACTTTGGGCATGGCCGTTTGCGCAAACAGATTCTATTTAACGTGACTACTGAAATTCAACCGGGCGAAATTGTGATTATGATGGGGCCTTCTGGTTCAGGTAAAACCACTCTCCTAACTCTGATTGGTGCCCTGCGATCGACCCAGGAAGGCAGCATGAAAGTCATCGGACAGGAACTGCGAGGTGCGCCTCAGTCTCGGCTCGTGAATTTACGACGCAACATTGGTTACATTTTTCAGGCCCATAATTTGCTGAATTCCTTAACCGCTTGCCAGAATGTGCAAATGTCCGTGGAACTGCACGAGCATTTATCGCCCAGGCAGCGCCGACGCAGAGCAGAAGATATGCTGGCAGCCGTAGGACTGGGAGAATTTGTCGATTATTACCCCTACGAATTATCGGGTGGGCAGAAGCAACGGGTGGCGATCGCCCGTGCCCTGGTCAGTTACCCAAAAGTAGTGCTGGCTGACGAACCAACCGCGGCCCTGGATAAACAATCCGGACGGGATGTGGTGGATATCATGCAACGGTTAGCGAAACAACAGGGATCCGCTATTTTGCTGGTGACTCACGACAATCGGATTTTGGACGTGGCCGATCGCATTCTCTATATGGAAGACGGCCATTTATCCACACTGGAGACAGCCCCAGTTTGAGGGTTTTATCTGGGCATGGTTAACCGTCTTTCAGGATCGGTGTACCGCCAAAAAGTAGGGTTGTTACAACAAAACGGCGGGTTTTCTGCACCCGATCTCCGCTGGGGAATTTGTGATGATGAATTTGCAAGCGGAGGAGCAACCCCATGAAAAAAAGTTTTCTGGCAAAGACATTTTCTCCCTGGATGCTTAACTGGTATCGCAACTCAATTCGCCATCCTAAATATCGCTGGTGGCTAATTACTGGTACGCTGGTTTATCTGTTGAACCCCTTTGATTTATTGCCTGATACATTACCCCTGGCAGGCTGGATTGATGATGGTTTGATTACAACCGTATTGGTAGCGGAAGTTGCTCAAGCGATGGGCGATCGCCTCAAGAATCAGAGAAGTAACCGTTCTGCTGGAATTTCAAAATCTGATTCCACAGTTGTTGATGTGGACTCTATTTCCTTGAGCTAGTACAAGCACCCGGTGAAGGTGTGCAGCGACTGTCTATCCAGTTTCCATTCTTTCTCGTCACGCTTCGCCGTTACGATTAGCCCCTTATAGTTGAAGGTTTCGATATTTTACAAGGAGAATCACTCATGTCTGAAGTTGTGAAAGAAAGAATTGCGGCTGACCTGAAAAAAGCTAAAGAAGAAGGTAGTTTGCGTTCAGAAAGAATTCGGGAAATCATTAAAGAAGCAGTAGCTGAGGCCGTATCCGAAATTAAGCAAGGATCGAGTGAAGTTCGCACGATCGCAAGAGATGCAATTTCTGCGGTGATGGAACTGCTGAAAGATAAGGGCAACGAAACAAAAGCCGAAGTCCTTGCCTCCATTGAAGGCGTGATTGATGGCATTAAGGCTTCTCGACAGGATACGATCGCCCAGGCCCAGGCGCAGGTCGAGCATCTGCAGGCGGATTTGGATACTCAGACCCAAGCGCTGGATGCAGAAGTGAATAGTGCCCTGGTGGAAATTGAAACCACTGCCAAGGAATCTACTTCAGCCTCTCCGGATCTCAAATCTCTGTTTACCTCTGCCGTAGAAGCGATTCTGGAAAGCAAGCAATTTGCCATTCTCAAAGATCAGTACGTGAAGCTGCAATCGCAACTACTGCTGCTGGATGAGCGGTTAGCAGAACGCTATGGCGATCGCTATGAGCAAGTGAAGCAACAACTTGAGAAATATCTAGCACACGCCAAAGACTGGTACGAAAAGACGAAGGAAGAGGTAAAAGCCGGAGTGCCCGATCCCGTACAACGGATGCAGGTTGAAATCGGAGTCAAAATGGCAGAAGCTGGAGCCGCAGCAGCCCGGAAAGAGCAAGCAGCGAAAGAGCGCCTGAAAGACCTGTTACATAAGGAAACTCAAACCAAGATTTCCGATGCCCATTAATTTGGCACTGGTCTTCTAAATAGAGAAAGCGGGGACGAACGGCCATTCGCCCCTACATGGCTTAGATTCCGATATCACACCCGTACTGGCAATGAGATTTTGCGATCGTGCCATCAAGACAGAGGACTTCCTGATAACACGCAGCTTCTCAGATCTCACTAACTAGAGAACCACTACCCTGAGTTAAGAAGAAGGATTGAAATGCCAGGAACCGGACTTGAACCGGTGACACGAGGATTTTCAGTCCTCTGCTCTACCAACTGAGCTATCCCGGCGGGGACGTAATTTTTAACGCCTAAACAACTTAGCAAACAACTGTAACCCTTTGCAAGTGATTTTTTGAGATTGTCAGCAATCCGGCGCCTATTTCTGTGAGATGGAATTCTGAGGTTTCTCAGGATAGGAACGGTGCGGCAGAATAAGGATCGGAGGTAGATGCTGATTTCCGATTCTCTCACACTGATCAGCTAATTCATGGACTGGCAAGAGTTATACGGTAACTGGTTGTTAATTCCAGATCGTCCCAAAGCGATCATTCACTTTCTGGGGGGAGCTTTTGTTGCTACGGCTCCTCAAGTGACCTATCGACGGTTGCTGGAACGGTTAGCTACAGAAGGGTATGGGGTAGTTGCAACGCCCTTTGTCAATACCTTTGACCATACAGCGATCGCGCAAACCGTTTACCGCAACTTCAACCGCGCCCTGGAAACCCTATTTGAAACGAAACTGCGGCGGCGTTACCTCCCCGTTTATGGAGTGGGGCACAGTATGGGCTGTAAGCTGCATCTGCTGATTGGCAGTCTATTTGAGGTAGAGCGGGCAGGAAATATTCTGATTTCCTACAACAACTATGCGGCACGGGACGCGGTGCCTCTGGTGGAGCAGGTGTCTTCCGTGTTTTCGCAACTCTCTTCTCTGTTTGCAGAATCTACCCCAGCATTTTCAGTGGAATTTACTCCGTCTCCTAGCGAGACCACGCGCCTGATTGCCAAAAAATATCAGGTACGACGCAATCTCCTGGTGCGGTTCACCAACGACACGATCGACCAGACGGCAGGATTATCCGATGTTCTACAAACCCGCTTTCCAGGTATGATTACCATGCAAACCTTAGCCGGCACTCACCTGACTCCGCTTGGCCCGGATGTGAAATTGCAGGCTGGTAGTGTGTTTACTCCCTGGGATGCGATCGCCCAGTGGATGCGGCAGGAACTGTACCGTGAACTGCACCAACTTGAACGAATCATGCTGTTGTGGCTCAATCCCCTAGAACCTCTTAGATAGAGCAACGCTGTTCAACCTGAAAGATTGGGAATTTGGGCGAAAGTGACGCTCGAAGGTGATTAGGTTTACACCCGTGTGAGGGAGAATCTTCCCCCCCAAAGCCTGTGAAGGATGGACAATTTATTGGAGTGAACACAAGCTTGATCATTTCAAGTCACACTTTTTTGTTCCTGTATCGTCAGTACAGAACAGGGGGCGTGATGCAGGACATAATTGCTGACACTGCCACCAATCCATTCACGAATCCCAGTGCGGCCCCGTCGTCCAACGACGATCAAATGAGCCTGCCAGGTTTTTGCGAGTTCACAAATGGCCTGACCAGGATTGCCCAGAGCTTGATTGATTTGGACATCCACCCCCGCCGCGATCGCGCGATCGGCCATCGCCTGCAAAAACTCTAATCCTCGGTCTCCCGCCTGTTGCCATTCCTGCATACGCAGGGTGAACGCTTCGGCACTGGCTCCGGGATAGGTACTTTCATAGGGGAAGACAGGATTTGGCAACTGTTCTTCAAAAGGATGTTGCACATGCACCAGTAATAGGCGGCTGCCACCCAACTTTGCCAGCGATAAAGCTTTCGCAAAAACCTGCTGACTGACTTCCGACTCATCCACTGCTACCAGAATTTTTTCAAACATAAAGATCTTCTCTGCAACCATGTCTTTATGTTTACTGTATTACGGCACCTCGCCCCATCATTTCTCAAACTGAGGAAGGACTCACCGGAAACCTGAGGACAGATAGTTCGGTTCTCCGGTCATACTGAAGAATCATCCAAATAGATGACCCATGAAGAGATGGTTGAGGGATGTGAAACCGTCCTGAATCTTAGAGACTGAACTGTATAGAGTTAATGGGGCTAGGAGGTTACTCAAAAATGGCTCATGTTTCTGCTATAGATATCCGTTCTGCCATCAATATTGGCCAGATTATGAGATAGGTGATTGTCTCTGGAAAAATCACTCGTGCTGATGAGTTGGTTTTCTTGCGGGCAATGGTCGCGGAGGATCCTCTCACTCCTGAAGATTTGACAACCTTGCGACAAATTATGCAGCGTCTGGACATGGGGCTGATTAAGGTTGTTGAGTAGGTATAGCGTGCGGTCTACGGGAAGTTTCATGCGAAACCTCCACTGCAAGACAGGATGGAGTTTGGAAAACGCTCCTGCAGTGCGGGGAAGACAGGGCAGGGTTTGCGATCGTCCACGTTCTCCGGTTTGTTCCAGGTAAAGGGAGCTTTGGCGGCGGCGGACATCCACAACAGACGCTTAGCGCGGGTCATGGCGACATAGAGTAGGCGAAATTCTTCGGCAGTTTTCAAGTTTTGGGCACGCTCCCAGGCCGTTAAGGCATCGGGAAAGGTAGGTTGCTGGTGCAGATGGGCACGAATCTGGGCACGGGCCACCTCTGCCAGGGTAAAGTCTCCCAAAAATTGAGCAGCGAGGGGAATGCGCTGAGTACCGGGAATCACGTTTTCGTGCAGAAAGGGCAGGAAGACGTAATCCCAGTCTAGTCCTTTGGCTTTGTGCATGGTAATGATGGTGAGTCGTCCGGGCTGGGTGTAGCGATCGTCGTTGTTTTCCGTGTCGATCGCCTCAAAGCGCTCCGAAGTGACGATTTCCTGCAACACTCCCAGCAGCGCAGGCAGGGTATCGTCATGGCCGGTTTGTTGGGCTATGCGATCGCACAGTTTATCTGCCGTGGCTAATTCACTCTGGTCATAGCCCAGGGCATAGGCACAGAAGGAAATCAGTTGATAGGCAGGCAGTTCCAACCGGGCACGTAACAGACTAGTACAAAAATAGCGGGTCTGCAAAACGAGTTCTGTTTGAGGCGGATCCAGGGGGCCAGGATAAAGGAACTGTTCGGGAAAAGACACTAACGCATTCAGATCCTGAGTCGGAATCAGTTTACGCTCCATTAAGGTCGTCAAAGCGGCTTTCAGGTAATCGGGAGAGTGGGGACGATCGCAGAACTGCAACAGGGTCAGCATTTCTGCTGGAACATGAGATTGGCGTTCCTGCTGCCCTACTTCATAGATAGAGAGCGCTTCCCCGTACCAGCGTCGCAATTCCCTGGCTACAAACCGTCCCTGTTCATTGGTGCGTACCAGCACTGCTCCAGAGTGGTGAGGGTTTTTCTTGAACAGTTGAATTGCCCGCTGTCCAATCAGTTCAACGGTTTGATAGGTATCCGTCGGCGTGACCAATTCCAAGCCGTGGCTCTCTGGAGCGGGATTCGGTTGTGGATCGTTCGCACTGACGGGTTGAATCTGTTGCACCTCAAACGGGATTTCACTCTTTGCCAGCCTGGACTCATTCACCCACTGCAACAAGAAGTTCGCGGCTTGAATAATGGGTGGGGCACTGCGGCCTGCCTGGGTCATGGTGGCTAATCGCTGCTGGCGATCGCACTGACTGCAAAATTCCCGAAAGAAAATGGGATCGGCAGGAGTAAAGGTCGAGTTAATCGCCTGATTAGAATCCCCCACCCGCACCAGATTGGCTAGTGCTGGATTGTCTGGCTCCGTGGGATCCGCTGCCAGAATTTGCAACAGTCGGGTTTGTAAGGGACTGGAATCCTGAGCTTCATCTTCAAAGACAGCGAATATTTGTGTTTGCCAGTACTGCCTCACCGTCGGATCCTGCAACACCCGTAGCGCCGCCAGAATCATTTCGTCGTAATCCATCCAATTACGCCGCCGCAGTTGTTCCTGGTAGATCTGATACAAACCAGCAGCGACTGCCAGCACCAGATAGTCATCGCTCATTTCCTGCCCCAGGCGCTGTAAATCGTCTGGCATTAATCCGGAGCTTTTGGCCTCTCGAATTACTGTAGTTGCCAGTTCCGGCAGTACCTCCGTTCGCAATACGGATTGTCGGCGTAAGCGTTCGGTTTCTTCTCCATCAAACTGCCGCCCTTCCAGCAATCGCTGATACAGTCGGGGATTTGCCGCAATCCACTGCTCCACACAGGTACGGATCAGGCGATGATTTTGTGTGACCGTCACCAGAACGCTATCGGGATTCAGTTCGGTGAGTTCCAGATGAGTACGAGCGATCGCCCAAGCCAGCCCATGCAACGTATATACCTGAAAACCCTGCTGCGGTAAGCCCAAATCTTTCAAATAGCCGCGAATTTTCGCCTTAATATTGGCCGCTGCCGATCGCGTAAAGGTCACAACAATCAACTGCCGACGGGCATTCAGTTGCTGACGGGCGATCGCGATCGCCGCCGCTACGGCCATCCCGGTGGACTTTCCCGCTCCTGGAACCGCTGCCACTGCTAGCGGCCCCCCTGTCCAATCGGCGAGTTCTCGTTGTCCAGGCCGCAGGGAAGCCCGGAGATCATCAATGGAGAGGGCAGGGGAGGTAGTTTGCATAGAGAGTGAAGAGTTAGAGTAAGGAATAAGAATATTGAGATTCTTATTCTTTAGCCTCAGTTCTAAACGAAGTTGTCATTAGCCGTGAG
This sequence comes from Leptodesmis sp., assembly GCF_052746595.1. Classification (NCBI taxonomy): domain Bacteria; kingdom Bacillati; phylum Cyanobacteriota; class Cyanophyceae; order Leptolyngbyales; family Leptolyngbyaceae; genus Leptodesmis; species Leptodesmis sp. Next base: position 26,026 of record NZ_JBRAGO010000030.1, on the reverse strand, counting down.
TTGTTATTGCCATGAATTCATTAGAGCGGTTTCGAGGATGCCTGCTGGGTCTGGCTACAGGAGATGCAGTCGGGACAACAGTTGAGTTTCAACCTCGTGGCACATTTTTACCTATAACAGACATGGTAGGTGGGGGGCCATTTAATCTTCAACCCGGTCAGTGGACAGACGATACCTCAATGGCGTTGTGTCTGGCGACTAGTTTAGTTGAGGTGGGCGAGTTTGATGCTGCTGATCAAATGAATCGCTACTGCGCCTGGTATGAGTCTGGGTATCTCAGCAGTACAGGCAAATGTTTTGATATTGGCAATACCGTGAGTCAGGCTCTCCATCAATACAAAGTTTCCGGCAATCCATTTAGCGGCTCTACAAATCCCCGATCGGCTGGAAATGGTTGCTTAATGAGACTGGCACCAATTCCCATGTTTTACTTTCCAGACCGGGAGCGCATTTTACATTTTTCTGGAGAAAGTTCTCGGACAACACATGGAGCTGCAGAATGTATTGATGCCAGTCGTTTGTTCGGAGATATTCTGTTTCGAGCACTCTCAGGAGCCAGTAAAACGGAGATTCTCGTGGGCAGTGACTTGGGGGCTATTGAATCGTCCTCTATTCGGGCGATCGCTAGGGGCAACTATCAACAGAAGCCCGTTCATCAGATTCGTGGAACTGGCTATGTGGTAGAAAGTCTGGAAGCAGCACTCTGGTGTTTCTGGACGACAGAAACCTATGAGGAAGCCATTCTTGCGGCTACTAACCTGGGAGATGATGCAGACACAACCGCCGCTATCTGCGGTCAGGTGGCCGGTGCCTACTACGGTGAATCCGGGATACCCGATCATTGGTTGAGCAAACTGACCATGCGGCAGGAGATCACGGAACTGGCCGATCGGCTTCATGTTGCTTTATCGAATGCTGCCCCTCTATAACTCCTCCCACAAATCTAACGGTAAGTGGCCGAACATCTCATTTACGTCGCCCTCGTAGGCAGACTGGCAGGAAACTAGAACGCCGCGATGGTGCCCAAGATAGCTATCCAGATAGCACAGTTGGCTTTTGGGATTGAATTTGAGATAGACTGGCCCATCTACATAGACGGTTGGTACAGGCTTTTCTGGATAGTCCAATGCTTGTAAGTAAGCATGCAGGGCCGCGATCGCCTGAGCTGCCGTTTCGGCACAGATACCAAAGATTTGATAATCTGAATGTTCACGCACCAGGAGCAACGCCTCTCGCACGGATACAGGATCTGGCCGGGGTTCCTGGCTCAACAGATCAAGACAGGTGAACTGCCGCAGGAGTTTTTGCGCAGCTTCCAGGGTGAGAGCAGTGGAGTTAGAGGTCATGGCATAGAGTCTACGATGGGTTGATTGCAAATGGAAGAGTTTATTGAGAAAGATATGCAGGTGAGCCTTTTTAGTGTATGTTAGATAGTAGGATTATTGAGTCCTATTCTCAATTATCTGCCAGATTTATATCAACAGTGTGCCAAGTATGTGTCAAGCAGTTTCGAGATCAGGACGGTGAATGGACTAAATCAAAGTTTGAAATTTTGAGTTATGGGAATCAATTGGCTCGGGGCATCCTGAAAACAACTCCTCCCCCTGTATCTCCTATCTATAGCAATCATTCTCATCTGATTTATCCATGCAACCCTCCTGTACACCTTCCTTAACCGTCCCTATATTGACAATTGCTCGCTGCGATCGCTGGTTAGCCTGCCAGCGGCTCCAGGATCTCTCTATTCCCTGTCACTGTACTGAAGATGGCTGTCTACAGGTTGAAGTGACTCATCCCACCGCGATCGCTCAGGTTAGAAGTGTGATCCAGCAACTCACAGCTTCCCGAACAGTGCTGGTAGACTGGCTGGAGCAATGCTGGCACCAACCCGCAGCCTCTGATTTTCACTAAAGAGAGCTGAGAAAGCGATTACCTCTGTAGGGGCGTAGCATTCGGCAGCTCAGATCTAAACCCATTGCGAAAATCTTTGCCCGAATGCTCAGTCCTTACGGTGTGCGGGGATAAACCCTTCTGGAAATGGCCTAAAAAATCCAATTTTGATTTGAAGCCCTGGAACTATGAGCAAAAAATATCAGCAGATTTCTCCGTTTATCCTGGAAGGCCGTTTCTTGGGCTTCGAGATTGAAGATGGGTTTAAGATTAAGCGATTAAACCTGGCCACAGCAGAGGGTGCATATTGCATTAAGTTGGCTAAAGAAGCTAGGGCCTCGGTCAGGGGAGTATTGACTCCGGAAGATTGGCTGACCATTACAGGCGAGAAGCGGATCAATCTGAAAACAGATGAGGTCAAATACAAAGCTTACCTGATTCAACAAACATCTCCAGCCCAGGGAGTCGCTGCCTCTGTGTCAGTTCCAGCGACTCCGGCCAAAGCTAAACCTCAAGCCACCATTCTCGTTTGCCAGAAGTCAGATTGTATGAAGCGGGGCGGCAAGGCGGTTTGTCAAGCACTGCAGGCAGAGTTACACGATCGCGGGTTGCATGATCAGGTGTCAATCAAAATGACGGGTTGCATGAAGCAGTGCAAGGAAGCCCCCAATTTAGTGGTCATGCCTGGAAAGACTTGCTACAGCCGAATTCAAGCCGCAGATGTTTCGGCTCTCCTCGATCAACATTTTCCTCAGCCAACTAGTTCACCCCCTTCCCCTGAGTTAACGCCTATTGGTTGAAAGAGTTCCGCGATCGGGTAGGGGTATCGGTGTTGTAATCGATCTCTGATTCTCAGTCTCTAGAAGTGGGAGTAGAATCAGTCTATCGACTTGCCGGATTATGGTTGCGATCGCCTGCTTATGGACACAGACCAAAAACTGGATAGACTTGACCAGAAACTAGAAATTCTGACTGATCAGGTTGGCCGACTCACTGAAGGTCTGGTGGAATTCAGGCTTGATCTGAGAGAGATGAAAGAAGTCATGCGCCAGCAGAGTGAGGTGCTGCAGCGCCAATCTGAAACATTAGATCGCCAATCTGAAAAGATGGATCGACAGTCTGAAATGATGAGGCAGAATCATGAAGCATTTATGGCTGAAATGAAACAAATCAGGGAAGTTTCTCAGCAGCAGGCAGATACGACGGCTCGATTAGTCAAAATCGTAGATCAGTTGCTGTCTAAGGAGTAATGCCTGGACAGAGATATTACGTTGCTTTAGCTTCCAGGGCTTCCAGTCGGCTCCTCAACTCTTGATTTTCCTGTTTCAGTTGATCCAGTTCTTCCCGCAATTGCTTGACGGCTTTATCCGAACCGACATTTTTCTGCACTTGCTGCACCGCTTCCTCTGCAATCCGGCGTACTCGACCATCCGGAGTTTGCTCGGCGAGAGAGTTCAAGATGGCGATCGCTTTGGGCGTTTCCATCTGCCGCAGCGCATTAACCACCGCCACCTGAGTCAGAAAAAAGCTTTCCCGCGAGAGTTCTTTCAAACGGTCAAGAATGCGCTCCAGGTTGAGATTGGCTTGTCCGGTAGAAATCGCTCCCAAAGCCCGAATTGCACTCAAACGCAGAGATTGAGGAACGCCCAGTTCGGTATAGTCCAGAATTAAATCTAGTGCGGCTTCGGAAGTCTTCATCTGGCTGAGGGCCGCGATCGCACCCGCCCGCACCACTTCATTCCAGCCCTGCCGTTCCTTCAACACCGATTTCAGTAGCTTGAGAGTTTTTTCTTCTTTATCACTGACCAGACTAGAACCTGCCAGTGTGCCCAGTGCCCGAATTGCCGCCGCTTCTGTGTAATAACTGGGGTCGCCTTTTTCCGCCAGTGGTTTCACAGCTTTATAACTCTCTACCGTTTTGATGTCCGCCAGAGCTTCTACCGCTGCCCGCCGGACTCTAGCATCTTCATCCTGAAGACCAGCCACTACTCCCTTGAAGGCTTGATCCAGTTTGATGCTGGCTAACTGTTTGATGATTTCCACCCGGACTCCCCAAAACGCTTCCTGCTGAAACGCTTCAGTCAAAGCTTTCACCGCCTCCAATCCACCTTTTTTCGCCAGTGCTTCGGCAGCGCAAATGCGAGACAGCGGATCCGGATCATGACGTAACTGGGCTTTGAGTTCGGGAATGGGATACTCCAGCACTACGGTCTTTAGAGTATGGTTGCCGACATCGAAGCTGATGAAGTCGGGTTTTTGTTCCAACGGAAGATAGAAGGACTGTTCCCGATCGCACACTCGAACAGAGACAATTTTGTCACCTCCTGATCCCCCCACATACCCAAAGCCGATCGGAATTTTCAAATCAAACAACTCATTGCGACTGTCCTTATCCTTGGCTTGAGTTTGGGTGACGGTGAGTTTAGCCAGGTTGCTGTCGCCGTCCCAGGAGTAGGTAACTTTGTAGTCGGGATGGCCGCCGCGAAACACGTACTGGTCGAACAGGAAAAGCAGATTGCGTCCCGTGGCTTTTTCGATCGCCCGCAACAGGTCAACCGTTTCAACCGTACGGTGGGCATTGTCGTTCACAAAGGTCGCGATCGCTTTCCAGAACAGTTCTTCGCCCAGTTCGGCCCGGATCATGTGATAGACACAGGCTCCCTTTTCGTACAGGTGGCGATCGTAGAGTTCGATCGCTTCCCGATAGACATGGGTGACGATCGGGCGACGATAACGGGAGGTATCTTCATCCAAATAATTCCGCGCTTCCCCCAGACGGTAGTAAGCGGCTTCCTCGGCACCGTACTCTTGCTCGATCCACATCACTTCTGAGTAGGAGGCCATGCCTTCCTTAATCCAGGCGTGCGACCAGTGTTTGATCACCACCAAATCGCCGAACCATTGATGGGCCAGTTCATGAGCGACAAGAGCTTCTGTCGTGCGATTGTCGATCGCGGCGCGGGCATCAATCAAGCAGCGATCGGTGAGCAGCGTAGTGGACGTATTTTCCATTCCTCCGAAAATAAAATCATCCACACACACCTGAGCATATTTGGGAAAGGGATAGGGATAGCCAAACTTCTGGCTGAAGAACTCGATCATGCGAGGTGTTTTGCCCATGCTCAACCGTGCTTCTTCCTCTTTTCCCTTTTCCACGTAATAAGTTACAGGTTTGCCCTGCCACTCATCCCTCAATTCGGCAAAGTCGCCAACCGCCAGGGTCATTAAGTAGGTGGGATGTACGTCTTGCTGCCGCCAGTGATAAACCTTTGCGTCCTTGAGTTCTTCGGTGCCCACCAGTTCTCCATTGGAGATGGCGATCAGGTTTTTCGGCACCTGGACGCGAATTTCCGATGTGGCTAACTGACCGGGATAGTCAAAACAGGGAAACCAGAAACGGGAATCCTCATCTTCGCCCTGTGTCCAGACCTGAGTAGGTTTGTTGGGGTAGTGCTTGGTAGGGGCGATGAAATACAGCCCTCGTTGGGGATGAGCGACGCGGTAGGCGATCGCCAGCGTGATCACCTTCCCCGCTTCCGTAGGTTGCTGTAACTGAATGTGCAGTTGCTCCCCGTCATAATCAAATGCTTGACTGACTTCATCCACCGTGACTGTATCAATCGTCAGATTGACCGCATCCAGGGTCAGGCGATCAATACCGCTGCGAACGGGATTTAACCGAATGGCACAGGTGCCCTGATAACGTTGCTGGGGAATATCCAGCACCAGATTGAGAAAGATATGCTCCACTTGACCCGGTCGATCGGGGTTGTAGTGGGGTTTCGCGCCAGGTAGCTCAAAGGATTTGTGACCGTTATTGTCAGGCTGGAAGTAGTTGTACTGGGGCATCGTACTTATTTCCCTAATCCGCATTGATAATTTTAGGGACTCTGAAGAACTCGCCGTCTCGATCGGGAGCATTGTCCAAAATGGCTTCCCGATTCGGATCCGGAACTAATGTATCTGAGCGCACAACATTACTGACATCGATCGCGCGAAAGGTCGGAGGCACATTCGAGACATCCAGTTCATTCAGTTGTTCAAAATAGTCCAGGATGTTGCTCAATTGAGTAGCAAATTGTTCCTCTTCCGCTTCCGATAGCGCTAAACGAGCTAGCAGAGCAACTTTACGAACTTGTTCACGGTCAATCATACAGACAAGGAGATAGATTAGCAGGATATTCTTAGCCAAGGTTTTAGCCTGCGTAGGATGGGTTAGTGCAGCATAACGCATCATCTTCGGAAATTTCAGACATTGTGCGTTACAGCGATCGTCTGACATATCCTACAGCTTCACCGCAAGCGACCGTACAAGGTTATCGCATTGGTCAACCATTCACATCACAGATAACAAAGGACAAAGAACTGATGACTCTTAAAAATAAACATCCATCTGAGATCGCCCGGTCGTCTTCAACCAGTTCTGAGCTTCGATGTAGCCATTGGGATTTAACCGGATTGCCTGTCTCCAGTATTCGGCGGCGCGATCGAAATGCTCTTCTGCTTCCTCATCATTACCTGCTTCCTGGGCACGCTCTCCCTTGTAGTGGCAGATGACGGCAATATTATTCAGCGCTTGAGGGAGACGGGGATTCAGGTCGATCGCCTGATGGTAGTAATCCAATGCTTTTTCATGTTCTCCGTTGCTGGCATGAATCAGACCAATGTTGTAGAGAACATAGCTGCGATCGTAGGGATCTTCCTCTAATTTGAGGGCTTCGTAATAGTTCTCCAGGGCTTCAGCGTATTCTCCATCTGCCTGGGCCGCCATCCCATCTCGATAATACGCAAATGCCTCCTTCTCTTTCTTGGTGGCAGGCAATATCTTGAGGATGATATCGGCCATGACCGTAAAGCTCTTGTCGATAAAGTTATCGTTGCGTTGAGTTCTAGGCATAAGCGGTAGTAGGGTAACGGTGATCGTCAGACTGGGCGCGATCGCGAAACGTCTTCTAGTTTAGCGTCCTCCTGAGTCAGCAAGATAGTTTTAGTCTGAAGAAGCTTTCCTATTTCCCCTATCTCCCTTCCTATACTGGATATAGTCAACAAACGGAATGTCTGCGAGGAACCGATGACGCCAGATCCACGAATTATGAAGGCGGTTGAGCGTCTGAACTACCGGGTTACGGTAGGTGACGTGGCAGCCCAGACAGGTTTAGATGTCAATCTGGCCCAACAGGGATTGCTGGTGCTTGCGTCGGAAGCGGGGGGACACCTGCAAGTTGCAGAATCCGGTGAGATTGCGTATCAATTCCCCAAAAACTTTCGAGCCATATTACAAAACAAATATTTCCGCCTGCAACTGAAGGAATGGTGGGAGAAGATCTGGCGCATCCTGTTTTACCTGATCCGAATTTCCTTCGGGATTGTGCTGGTGATCTCTATTGTGCTGATCTTTGTGACGATTTTCATCGTTATGATCGCGGCCAGTTCCTCTCAAGATAACGATGGCAATTTAGGGGGAGGATCCTCGGATAGTGGAGGTGGATTTTTCTACTTTCCCGATTTCTGGTGGATTTTTTATCCGGACTACAGCGATCGCCATTACGAGTCCCGTTCCGCCCGGTCTGCGGATAAACCCTCCATAAACTTTCTAGAAGCTGTGTTCTCCTTCCTGTTTGGCGATGGAAATCCCAATGCCGATTTAGAGGAACGACGCTGGCGCACGATCGGCACCGTGATTCGTAATAATCGGGGTGCTGTGATTGCAGAACAAATTGCACCCTATTTAGATGATCTGGGCCAGGGCTACGCCAGAGAGTATGAAGAATATATGCTGCCTGTACTTGCCCGCTTTAATGGCCGACCCGAAGTCAGTCCAGAAGGGGGATTGGTCTACCACTTTCCTGATCTGCAAACGACGGCTGTTCAAGAGCGACTGCAGCCCATCGCCGCTTATTTGAAAGAGCTTCCCTGGCGATTCAGTCGGGCCACCTCTGGACAGGTGATGCTGTCGATTGGATTAGGTGGGCTGAATTTGGTGGGAGCACTGGTATTGGGCCGGATGCTGGCTGATGGTGCGGCGGCATCGATCGGAGGGTTGGTGGCTTTTGTCCAGTCGATTTACTGGATCCTGCTAGCCTATGGTGCGGGATTTCTGATCATTCCGCTAGTGCGCTACTTCTGGATTCAGAGCCGCAACCGCTGCATTGCAAATCGCAACGAACAACGCCAGGAACGAGCGATCGCCTTGAACGAAGCTTCTCCCGCAATTCGGGAAAAGCTGGCCTATGTCAAGCAATTTGCCGCAGAAACCTTTATTGATCACAAAGATCTGGTTTACACCACCGAGAAAGACCTGTTAGAGCAGGAGGTTGAGCAGGCTGACAAAATTAATGCCGAGTGGCAACACCGCTTGGAAGAAGGCAATTGAGATTTTGGATTTTGGATTTGTGATTTTGGATTGGGCACGAATGGACGGTAGATAGCTTAGATTCTGAATTAAGCTCTGGAAATTGGCATGACTGTCCATCAGGAGATGCAAAAGTTGTCACAGTAAAGGATTCAGGGGTGGCAGAGGGGGCGGGGGAGGTGCACTTTGGCCCCGGTTTTCCCGAATCCGCATTCGGCTCCAGGCCCGAAATGCCTTGGCAACCGTTGTTTCCCCGACTTTCTGAACTTTTTCGACAAATAGAGGAATTTCAGCGATCGGCACAAAAGGAAACGCCGTACTGCGATTGCTTTCAATATAATTTCCAGCCCCTAACTGATAGAAGTGCAGCGTTTGCCCATCGATTCGCCAGATCTCTGGAACTCCCAGTGCTAAATACTGCTGCAGCTTATCCTTGCCTGACGTGGAGTTGACGCGATCGAGAACCAGATTAGGCGGTGAATCAGGGGCTGAACTGGATGTTTCTGCTTGAGACGCTGCTGCTGGGTGAATGTAGTACCAGCGATTCGCCCGCTCTCTCAGATGGCTCAGGGGAAGATGCCACGATCTCAGGATGGGTTCGCCGCAGGGTCAGGCCCATTTCTTCACAAATCACACCAATTAAAGTATCAACAACCTGTTGCACGTCTTCTGAAGGCAAGGGGGCTGAAACCACAACTCACGTTCCTCTATCCGAATAAACGTGACCTTATCCTACACATAAACGTGACCTTATCCCAAACCAGCGATCGTCCCTTCATCCGGGATTGATCTGGGTGGAGCGGCACAGCAAAACAGGACAGGGAGCGTAATGAATTACATAGTCATCCGTGATGCTCAGTCGAGTGTTACGAATGGGACGGGCGGTTGATTCAGCATCAGGCGTTGTTGGATGGGAACGTCTGCCTTGCAAGGGTGAGAGAAGTGTCCGCCTGCTGAAGTCGTTGCCCAAAATAATTAAATTCACTTGCAGTTCTTGGGCAATTTGGCAAATGAGTGGGCCAGCATCCCCCGTCTGAAATCGAGGTGTAATCGTGACTTGGCCATCCTCGCAGTGAAGAGCCGCGATCGCTCGCTGTAACACCTGCATTCCCTGCTCTTTTTGAACATTCTGCAGCGATTGACTCAACTGCCAACCGGGAGTAGGCGAGAAAAAAGAGCCAAGCAGATAGTTGGCATTTAAGGGGGATTGGATATGTAGCAAGGTAATCGTTTGAATGCCTGCCGGAATCAGTTGCCGAGTTGCCACGATCGCGGCTTGAGTACCAACTGACTCATCCACCACCAGCAACACATGATTCAAGTCAGGACTGTGAGTAGACTGGCGAGAACTTCGGGTAATCAACACACTACAGGGAGCATAGCGGGCGATCGCAGTAGACACACTACCCAGCAGTAACTCTCGTACTCCCCCACCCCGATGGCCCACGGCAATTAATCCCGCCTGAATTGATCGCGCACAATTCAGGATTTCTGTGGTAGGGCGACCCTGCCGTACTTCCACAGAGATCCTGGATAGGGATGGAAAGTCTTCTTGAACAGAGGCTGTCAATTCTTCTAAAGAGGGTGGCAAGCCCGAAGTTGAATGACTGAATTCTTCAGAAACCTCGGTTGCAGGAACTGTTTCTGTTTTGTCCTTAACCGGGGTCGAGTTAGAAGCTGCTTTCTTGACCGATCGCTGCATCCGTTTGGCAACCTTCGGTTGTACCGTTAGTACCATCAGCAATATCGATACAACTCGCGATGTTGGCGACGAGGCTTCTCCTCCAGAGTCCTCTTCAGGTTTGATCTCAGGTTTAAGTAGCTTTCCTTCCTCCTCAGCCTGAAATAAGTGAACTAGAGGACGAATCATTTTCTGCGCCAGACGAGCGCTGGGAGAACCATCCGTCGCCAGTAACAAAGGTGGAAATAAAACGCGGGAATCAGTGTTAAGCATGATGTTTGCGAATATGCACCCAATCTAGCAAACAACCCTCATAGACTCGAATGTTTCTATCTCGGACGTAACATTCCGTAGCCTACTCAACTCTCCACTTTCTGCTTCACGCTTAACTTTCAACTTTTTACTCTCAACTCCTCCATTCCCCGCTCTAAAGCGGCCTGCAGAGCCTGGGTAAATTCCTGGGCTGTTTGCTTTTCGCTGTTCTGTCGGTAGTTGGCTGAATACAGCGGTGGGGCAATATGAATCGTTACCGTGGCTCTGAAAACCGGATCGGGACGGTAATTTAGTGCGATCGGTACCACGGGAATCCCTACTTCCCCTAAAGCACTTTCTGCCTGCAGCACCAACCGGGAGAACCCGGGCTTCAAGGGACGGACGGGCCGATCGCGAACAATGCCTCCCTCTGGAAATAAAACCAGCTTTTTTTGATTTTTCAGCAAGCCGATCGCGTATTTGAAACTGGATACTTGGGGACGGGCTAAATCGACTGGAAAGGCTCCTAACCACCGGATAAACCATCCCTGTATACCAGAGAATTGGTTCGCATTGGTCATAAACCAGAGAGGGTCTACACTCAAGAGCGCCAGCACCAGCGGATCCCAGCGGCTGTAATGTTTGGGGGCCAAGACAACTGGTCCATTCACTGGCAGATACTCCAGTCCCTGAATCCTAATCTGGCTGAAGTAAAGGCTCAGGAACAGGCGGTGGACTGGCAACAATGACCAATAGAGCCAGGGAGAAAAAGCCACCTGACTGAGGGAATCCTGAGCCATAACGAGCCTCTCGATGATTGATTACTTCGCACTGGCATCCTTGATATCTTCCATTGTCTTCACCGTGAGTACTTGCGGCGGTGTGGAATCGGGTGGATACAGGAAGTCAACTTGTACTGTCCGGCGATCGCCCCCCCGCATATTCAGCACAATCAAAGGATCCCCCTCCTGACCCCGCTGCTGCGTCACATGCACGTAGCGGGTTTGAACTTTTCCCTGATCATCCGTATACCGAATTCGGACTGGCCCTCGGAAAAATATCCGATTTTCTGGTGGATTGAAAAATAATAATCCCCCTTTACTCTTGTCATCCTTGAGCGGGGTTTGAATCGTCAAGGCTACCGTCTGCAACTGTTTGGTGGGATTGTAAAGCGGCAAAGTGAGGTTATACTCCACGCCATAATTGCCATGAGCTTGATAGGCTGTATCAGGATACCGGGTTAGCAACTTAGCACTCTGAATCTGGCCAGTTCCCAGGGTTCCCCGGTAAAGCGTACTTAACCCGTAGGAAAAGGCCCGTCCCTTTTGGGGAATGGTCAACTGGTCAGTCTTGGGGTTATCAGTTAACTTCGCCTGCCACTGCGAACCAACGGCAACTCCAGCCACACGCCCGTAAAACACCCTCTCTACATTGGCGTTGGGAGGGGTAGGTGGAATATCACGCGGCCCAGCCAGTCCTCCCCGCACCAAAAGTGTTTGCCACTCTTCAGTGGTGGGTGCCCGTTCTCGTCCCCCTGGCCCAGTTGGAGCATACATTGCCAGACTGGCTGCATACACTGGCCCACTGCTGCGTAAACGAATCAGCGTCGTGCGACCATTGGAACCGGGAATTCCTCCCACTGGAATGGGAAGATTCAGGAGCATTTCATTTTGACCTGGTTGAATAATAATTTCACGAGGCAGGGCTCCCTGGCGACGACCTCGTAATAGGTCATTCATCACGCGGCTTCCCGGCCCTGCATAAACGGTTCCCAGCGGATCATCTACATAAGAAGGTAAGGAAACGAAGGAAGCATCGGGGCGGGTTAAATAGGTTGCCCCCTGTAACACCTCCACTCGGATGGGTTGAGAGGTGGGATTGTTCAAAAGAATGCCGTGAAATAGAGTCCGCAGGGGGCCAGTACTGGCTCTCGCAATATGGTGGGCGAAAACATCAAATCGCCCTTGAAACGGGAAGTTCAAATGAGCTGATGGCAGGGCTTTTCCAGTTGGGGGAAAGGTGGATATCAAGATACCTTCTGTTTGTACCACTTCCGGGCTGTTGCTATTCAGTACTGGAACTGTATCCAGTTTTCCAGGCAAAGGCCGAATCTCCTGGGGTTGAAACACTTCCTGGGTTTGCAGAATTTCTTGGGACGGTAAGGACTCCCGAGGAAGTGTGACCGACTGTGGGGCAATTCTAGGAGTCTGATAAGGTAATGAAGCAGGCGTTGGAACAGCTTGTGCGAGTGTGATTAATGGAAGAATCGACAACATGAGCGAACCTGAATGAATCCTCTAGAGAAGTTTGTCTGGCTGATTCAATAATCCTTTCTGGCTAGATAAACCGTAGGTAAGCCCAGAAGCTTAAGCTTTCCTGGCAGGGAAAACCTCATTTTCTGGTTGGATCTGGTGTTGAGTTGACGAAGCACCCATCAACACTTTCGGCTAGAAAACTTTCTAAAAGCGCTTTAGTACAAGGTTGCGTTCTTTCGAACGTGTCCCTAATACTTGACAAATGACTAATCCTGACGGAAATTTTGTCAGGAAAACTGACCCTTTAAGAACCGAAACAAATTGTAAATCGAAGCGGTCATTTTTCGAGTCCTCCTGCCTGATTTCTTTTTATCCAAAAGGTGAGGAGAAGTTTCCTCAACTCCGTATCCTATCTCACAAGACACCGAAAGGCTACGGATTTATGCGTAAACGGTTACATCAAGTCCCTGAATACCTGGGTCAGCAAATGAGAACCCCTTTCAGTAAATGGACATTGGCGACAGTTTTGCTGTCTACAATCAGTATTTCCATCATGGTTGGAACTGACACAGTATCTCCAGTTCAGGCCAAGCCACCCCTGCTGCTGGCCAGTAATTACTGTGAGGGAAAAGACCGGAATGGAGCAATTTATGGCAAAGCAAAATGTGAATTTCCCAGTGGCAACCGTTATGAAGGTGAACTTTACGGCGGTAGGCGGCAAGGAAAAGGAGTATTTACGTTTGCCAATGGTGCCCGCTGTGAAGGGCAATTCAAAAATGATTTTTTGGAGGGCAAAGGAACGTGTGTCTTTCCCAGCGGCAACCGTTACGAGGGAGAATTTCACAACGGCAAGCGAGCAGGTCGGGGAGTGTTTATCTATAAAAATGGCACCCGTTGTCAGGGAACATTCCAGGACGATGCATTAAATGGCCCTGGCACCTGTATCTATTCCAGTGGAAATCGATATGACGGGATGTTTCAGAATAACCAGAAGCAGGGTAAAGGGGTATTGACTTTAGCGAATGGCATTCGTTGCGAGGGCACATTTCAGGATGACTGGCTGAATGGAACTGCCGTTTGCTTATTTCCTTCTGGAGTACGCTATGAGGGAGAATTTCGAGCTGGCCGACAGATCGGTAGGGGAGTGTATACCCTGACCAATGGTACTCGTATGATAGGCAACTGGAACAACGGGCGATTTGTAGAAGCAAAGCCGCAACCGAATTCAATTCAAAACTTGCAGTTGCTAACTCCGGCCTCAATTCAACAACCCCCAAGTAAATAGCTAGTTCAACTGACCGATGCGTCCATCAGAGCGGTAAAATGGGGTGCCAATCATTTTCTCTAATACTCAACACTAATGATTTCTAGTAACGATTTTCGACCAGGCGTAAGTATTGAGCTAGACGGGGGAGTCTGGCGAGTTGTGGAATTTTTGCACGTTAAACCTGGGAAAGGAGCCGCGTTTGTCCGCACCAAGTTGAAGAATGTACAAACGGGTAATGTGGTGGAGCGCACGTTTCGGGCTGGCGAAACGGTTCCTCAAGCCAATCTAGAAAAGATCACGATGCAACATACCTATAAAGATGGGGACGACTTCGTGTTCATGGATATGGAGACGTATGAAGAAACCCGCTTAAGTGCCAGCCAGATTGGCGATCGCGTTAAGTACCTGAAAGAAGGTATGGAAGCGAACGTGGTGCGATGGAATGATCAGGTGCTGGAAGTCGAGTTGCCAAACTCAGTTGTGCTGGAAGTGACCCAAACGGATCCCGGCGTGAAAGGAGATACGGCCACCGGGGGAACGAAGCCAGCAATCGTGGAAACCGGCGCTCAGGTGATGGTGCCATTATTTATTTCGATCGGGGAAAAGATCAAAATTGATACCCGAACGGATGCTTATCTCGGTCGGGAATCCTGATTTTCGTACATCCCTGGCTCCTCCTGATTCTTAACTCCTGAGTAAGAGGTTTGCGATAGTTGTGTCGTTGAATTTAAATGAACTCCGCGAATTATTGACGGCCATCAACCAGATGGATATTGCGGAGTTGACCCTAAAAAGTGATGATTTTGAGCTAACGGTTCGACGGGGCTTACGGGCTGACGAGCAGCTTTTAACATCTGGATTACATCGAATTGCAGGGGCTGAAGCGGGATTACCTGGAATATTGCCAGCGGCAGCTCCGGTTACTCCTGCTACTTCCGTCGAAGCCAAATCTCCGGAGGGGGGTAGTCCATCTGTTCCTGCCGCTTTTCCTCCCAGCAACGATCGCCGCTGGACTGAAATTCTCTCCCCCATGGTGGGCACCTTCTACCGTGCTCCCGCTCCTGATGAACCGCCCTTTGTAGATGTAGGCGATCGCATTCGTGTGGGGCAAACAGTCTGCATTATTGAGGCCATGAAGCTAATGAATGAAATTGAATCAGAAGTGGCTGGGGAAGTGATTGAAATTCTCGTGCAGAATGGCGAACCTGTGGAATATAATCAACCTCTAATGCGAATTGCACCTGCTTAAGGTGGGTTCTCCCCAATCTTCCAGATCAAAGCCTGCAACAGGCTGGTGAAAAATCCTCTATTTAGTCTCCACACTCTTGCAGTAGAGAAAGTGACTGGCTACAATCTGGGGATCAGTTCCTTTCACACCAACAACCCATGCCCTCTCCCCCGCCCGTTCCGCAAGAGGTGGTTCAGCAACTGGCTGAATACTTCGGTGTTTTAGGTGAACCGATGCGGCTCCGTATCCTGAATCTGTTACGCGATGGCGAAAAGTGCGTGCAAGATCTGGTCGAGGCCACGGGAACCAGTCAGGCCAATGTTTCTAAGCATCTAAAAGTCATGGTGCAGGCGGGCATTCTTAGCCGTCGCAGTGAAGGCACCCAGGCATACTACAGCGTGGAAGATGACCTGATTTTTGAACTTTGCAATCTGGTCTGCGATCGTCTGGCCCGTCGGATTGAGCAGCAGGCTGAGAACTTTCGTGCTTTTAGCTTTGTTGGGAAACAGTAGATCCATGGCTAATTGGGTGGATCAAGCCAGAGAGGCCGTTGCTCATAACAATTGGGCACAGGTAGTAGAGTGTCTGCAGAAGCAGCTTCAGTGTCAGCCTGTTGCTGAAATGACCGAAGCCGAGATCGCTGCATTCATCGGCTTTGGGTTGAACGTATTAGAGTTAGGGGACTTTCAGGAACGCTGGGAAATCGCCAAAGTGTTTCCGGCTCTGGGAGAAGCTGCGATCGCCCCCTTAACCACTCTGATTCAGGATGAACAAGCCGAGATCGACAGCCGCTGGTTTGCTGCTCGGATTCTGGGCACTTGCAATAATCCCACTGCAATCCAGGCTTTAGCTACCTTACTGCACGGCGAAGATGAGGAATTGAGCACGATCGCAGCCGATGCTCTAGCTAATTTAGGGACTGCCACCATTCCAGCGTTAGCCGCTTTACTGGGGCAAGAAGATACACGGTTTCTGGCAGTGCAGGCGCTCGCTCAAATTCACCATCCGGCGGTGATCCCTTCCTTGATGACGGTTCTGCAGGATTCTCAGGTTACCGTTCGTACCCTGGCCATCTCAACCCTCGGTACCTTCCGAGATCGGCAAGTTGCCCAGGCTTTGGTGCCATTCCTCAAAGATCCAGTAGCTTCTGTTCGTTGTGCCACCATCTCCGGCTTAGGCTCTTATCCAGACTTGGCTGACGAACTACCTCTTGTCAATTGGCTGACTGAAAGTTTGTGGGATATTGATCTCGGTGTTTGTCAACAGGCCGCTCTGGCTCTGGGTCGATTGGGTCTGGATACGGGAATTCCACCTCTGGTGCGAGTGTTGCGATCGCCTCACACACCACCTGCTTTACAACGAGATAGCTTCGTGCGCTCGGCTGGATTGGCTCTCAAGCGGCGCTAACAGCTTTACAGAGCCTGTTGTTGGATCATTCTCTGGCTTACCCATTCGAAATTTATCAAGAGATTGTCGAAATCCTGGGCCACTGGGCTGATCCTAGCTTAAAAGGAGTCGCCACTCAGGGACTGCTAGAGAGCCTGTCCTCCCTAAACTTGATTCAACACCATCCCCAACTGCGGCAGGCGATCGCCCTAATGCTGGGTCATCTGAGGCAACCCCAGGCACTGGAGCCATTGATTCAATTGTTAGCCGATCAGGACGATCGTGTGCGACTACATGCTATTGTTGCCCTAAAAATCCTGGATGCTCCCACGGCTTATGAGCGTTTAACTGGCTTGCAAACCAATCAAAGTCTTTCTCAGGAATTACGTCGGGGAGTTGCGCTCGTCTTGCAAGAGTGGTAACTTGAATTGCTCCAATAACATGGTACTATCCCTTTGCTGGGTGAGATAAACCAAGTCCAGTTAGAGAACGGTCATTTTCCCGCTGGAAAAAGTACGGTTCTGAACTTGGACAAGGTTTAATAGCCTCCCAGTTTCATGACTCCATACTGCCATCCATGCAATTGCCAGCTTCTCAGCGTCGAACGAAAATTGTTGCGACCATTGGCCCTGCTACCAGTAGCCCAGAAGTACTACGGGATTTGATTGAAGCAGGTGCTACTACTCTCCGGTTGAACTTTTCTCATGGCACCCATGACGATCATCAGCGCAATATCCGGCTGATTCGGCAAACCTCCTTTGAACTCAACCAACCCGTTGGCATTCTGCAAGACCTGCAGGGTCCAAAAATTCGGCTGGGGCGGTTTGCAGATGGCTCTATTGTGCTGAAAAAGGGCGATCGCTTCATTCTGACCAGCAATCAGATGCTCGGCAATCAAGCAATGAGTTCCGTGACCTATGAACCGCTGGCTGATGAAGTTCCGGAAGGCGCAGTAATTTTGCTGGATGATGGCCGCGTGGAGATGCGGGTGGAAGAAGTTAAGCGATCAGCAGGAGAATTGCACTGCCAGGTGATGGTTGGTGGTGTACTTTCTAACAACAAAGGAGTGAACTTCCCCGGTGTTTACCTCTCCATTAAGGCACTCACCGACAAGGATAAAAAAGACCTGACCTTTGGCCTGGATCAGGGGGTAGATTGGGTCGCCCTCAGCTTTGTCCGAAATCCGCAAGATGTGTTGGAAATTAAAGAACTGATCTCAGCCGCTGGCAAACAGGTTCCTGTGATCGTCAAGATTGAGAAGCACGAAGCCATTCAGGAAATGGAAGCGATCCTCTCGATCAGCGATGGCGTGATGATTGCCCGGGGAGATCTGGGGGTGGAACTGCCTGCTGAGGATGTGCCGATCCTGCAAAAACGCTTGATTACCACCGCGAACCGGATCGGAATTCCCGTGATCACAGCCACTCAGATGCTGGATAGCATGGTGCATAGTCCCCGCCCCACCCGTGCAGAGGTATCAGATGTCGCCAACGCGATTCTGGATGGCACGGATGCGGTGATGCTGTCCAATGAAACGGCAGTCGGTAAGTTTCCCATCGAAGCCGTAAAAACAATGGCTCAGATTGCTCTGCGGATCGAACAGGAGCCGGATGAGCGGATGATCGAAGACAGTGGGCGATCGATCCCTAACGCCATCAGTCAAGCCGTTGGACGCATTGCCGAACAACTGGATGCCGCTGCAATCATGACCTTGACCAAGACCGGAGCTACGGCCCGCAACGTATCCAAGTTTCGGCCTCAAAAACCGATTCTGGCCGTCACTCCTCATGTCGATGTGGCTCGTCAACTGCAATTGGTCTGGGGCGTGAAGCCGCTGCTGGTGCTGGATTTACCCTCAACGGGGCAAACGTTCCAGGCCGCTGTCAATGTGGCTCAGGAAAAAGACCTGCTCAAGGAAGGCGATCTGGTCGTCATGACCGCCGGCACATTACAGGGAGTTTCCGGGTCTACGGATTTGATTAAAGTGGAAGTAGTAACCGCCATTCGAGGTCGGGGGATCGGCATTGGTCAGGGATTGGTTAGCGGCAGAGCACGAATTGTTCACACCGCTTCTGATGCCAGCAACTTTCCGGCTGGAGAAATTCTGATTGCAACCAGTACCACAGCAGAAATGGTCGATGCGATTCGCAAAGCCTCTGGCATTGTCACCGAAGATGGTAGTTTGACCAGCCATGCCGCTGTGATTGGACTACGCCTCAGTGTTCCGGTTATTGTCGGTGTGAAAAACGCGACCTCTGCAATTCGGGACGGAGAGATTGTCACCCTCGATATCCCACGAGGCTTGATTTACGCCGGAACCACCACTCCCCATCAAACCGATGCCGCTCTGTCTTCGGCCTGAGGCGGCTTGGCGACCCCAAAAATAGGACTGGGATCCAGGTTGGTGATCTGCTGAAACTGTTTGGGAGTAATGGTGCTGACGATCGCACAGGGAGCCGTTCCCGCTTGAATCAAGGCATATCCTTCCCAGACTTGAAGTCGTGCATGGGTCTGAGCGAGAAACTCATCTCCTCGTTTCATTGGCACCTGTAACCAGTTTTGGATCAGCGTTTCTACCAGCGCTAGTTCAATCAGGGGTAAGGGATAGTACGCCATCAGCATTTCCAGATAATCATCAAATCCTCGCGAATTGGTTTGATTTAATCGATAACTACTGATGATGTACTTCACTCGTTGTCGCTGGACGGCTTCTTGAAACTCCATGGCCTGCTCCTGATCGCTCCCCTGAGGGAAATCATCTCCTGTGCCACTGTCTAGTCTAATGAACAACTAGACTTAAGCATCCTCCGTTTTTTCTAGATTGCCTTAGCACCGGCCTACAGCTTTCAAGATTTGAGGTAGGCACAGATGAGGACAGGCTAGGATCAGGAGGGAATGATTTGTTTCAACCTCTGCCCTCTGCCCTATCCCTTCCGCCTTCTTTGAGTTCCATGTCTGAACGCACGCCAAATTCGCACCGATCGTCTGTTTCGCCTGAAGTCACTCATGAACTGGATGAGGCGATTCTGAGCTTTGACGATATTCAGGCAGAGTTGAATTACCGACAGGCGCAAACGGTTTTACACAACCTGGTAGCTGGATTAGACCTGACCCCCAGAGAACGCCAGGGGCTAGAGCCGGAGATTACTGGCCTGGAATCGATGATGGATAAGCTTGATCGCCAGGTCGTTCATATTGCCGCCTTTGGCATGGTGGGACGGGGCAAGTCCTCTTTACTGAATGCCCTGTTGGGACAACCCATCTTTGAAACAGGCCCTACCCACGGAGTTACCCGCGATCGCCAGACCGCCGATTGGGTGATTAAACGGGAGGCTCTGGCAGGCAGCGATCGCTCCTTAACGCGAGTCACCTTACCCACCATTAGCGACGCTCACATTGAATTGATTGATACTCCTGGCATTGATGAAGTGGGGGGAGAAGCACGGGAAGCCCTGGCATGGCAGGTGGCCCAGCAAGCAGATCTGATCCTGTTCATTGTGGCTGGGGATATGACCAAGGTGGAATATCAGGCGCTATCGCAATTGAGGCAGGTCAGCAAGCCAATCATTCTGGTGTTTAACAAAATCGACCAGTATCCTGATGCCGATCGCCAGTTGATCTACCGCAAGATTCGGGACGAGCGTGTGAAAGAACTTCTCTCACCGAACGAAATTGTCATGGCGGCCGCATCTCCCCTAGTGGCTAGAGCCGTCAAGCGTCCCGATGGCCGGGTGGTAGCTCAAATGAGTGCAGGCAAACCTCAGATTGAAGACCTGAAGCTGAAAATACTGGAGATTCTCGATCGCGAAGGAAAGTCCCTGGTAGCCATTAACTCCATGCTGTTTGCCGATGATATCAGCGAACGCCTAGTGCAACGGAAGATGGCGATCCGGGAACAAAGCGCCAACCAGATTATCTGGAATGGGGTGATGACCAAAGCTGTGGCAGTTGCCCTCAACCCATTGGCCGTAGTGGATCTGGTGACTAGCGCTGTGATTGATGTGGCGATGATTGTCTCTCTGTCTCGTCTTTATGGATTACCCATGACTCAACAGGGCGCTCTAGCCTTGCTCAAGAAAATTGCCCTGACGATGGGTGGCATCAGTGCCAGTGAACTTCTAGCCAACCTGGGACTCAGTTCCCTGAAAGGACTATTGGGAGTCGCGGCCCCTGCGACGGCAGGAGTTTCCCTGGCAGCCTATGCTTCAGTGGCCCTGACTCAAGCTGGAGTGGCAGGGGTTTCCTCCTACGGGATTGGGCAGGTGGCCAAAGCTTATTTAGCGAATGGAGCCTCCTGGAGAGCCGATGGGCCAAAAGCGGTCGTTACTCGTATTCTGGCCTCTCTGGATGAACGATCGATTCTCAGCCGGATTAAAGAAGAACTACGAGCCAAGTTAGACTTTAATCGTCGAAAACTGTAGCCTTTAGCCATCTTCCATGCGTCAATGCCAGTTGCCTGCTCCCTTACAGCCCGGTGATTTACTGCGGGTGATTACTCCCGGTGGAACTTTACGAGAATTAAATGCCCTGCAAACAGGAGTAGAGGTCTGGCGATCGCGGGGCTATCGGGTCGAACTCACTCCTGGGTTTGACGATCGCTGGGGCTACCTGGCTGGAAACGATGAAAACCGCCGTCAGCAACTACTCACCGCCCTCAAAGATCCAGCCTGTCGGGGTATTCTCTGTGCGCGAGGCGGCTATGGAGGAGCCAGACTGCTGGAAGATTGGGTCTGGTATTTCCGTGACCCTGCCCATCCACCCTGGTTCATTGGCTTTTCCGACATTACCAGCTTGCTGTTCAGCCTCAGTCAGGAGGGCATTTCCGGTGTACATGGCCCCTTACTCACCACCCTGGCCGCAGAACCCGATTGGTCAAGGCAGCGTTTGTTTGATTGGGTAGAAGGTCGTCCCCTTGCCCCTTTACAAGGAACTGGCTGGGGCACTGGTTGGGCCGAGGGCTTGCTACTACCGGTAAATCTCACTGTTGCCACAAACCTATTGGGAACTCCAATAATGCCGGAGCTAACCGGAGTAATTCTGGCGATCGAAGATGTGGGAGAAGCCCCCTATCGGATTGATCGAATGCTGACCCAATGGCGACTGTCCGGTGCTTTTCAGCAAATTCGGGGCATTGCGATCGGTCGCTTCAGTCAATGTACCCCCCCACCCGATATTTCCAGCTTTACAGTGGAGGAAGTCCTGCGCGATCGCCTGCACGATCTGGGCCTCCCGATCGTTTCCGACCTACCCTTTGGGCACGATGGCCCCAATGCCATTTTGCCAGTCGGCATCCCTGCTCGCTTAAATGGAGAGGATGGAGTTTTGAGTTTTGAGTTTTAAGTTCTCAGTTGGCAGGCCAATGATTTTTGCTCCACCCCCTCACCCCTAATCCCCCATCCCCAATCCCAAACCCTAATCCCCAATTCCCAACTCCCTCCATGAGCTTCAACCTTTTCCTGATTCAATTCGTCTTCTTCGCCTGCATGTTCATGCTGTTTCAGGCCACTCGCATGCCGAGGGGATGGCTCTTTGTCACGGTGTTGGTGTTGGGGATTCTGTCGGTCAGCTATGTTCTGGTTCCCTCTGAAGCAGGCTGGATCAGTGCAGTGACCTGGGGCTTGTTGGTGCTGGTGCCTTTAATGGGATATGCCCAAATTAACCATCTGGTGGCGCAGGAACGTTACAGTTTGGCCCATAGACTGGCCTGGATCTTACGCTGGCTGCACCCGGCTGATGGGTTGCTGGAGTACCCTGATATTCTGAAGGCCCAGGCACTGGCGCAGAAAGGCGATCTGGAGATGGCCCGACAAATCTTTAAGCGTTATCAATCCGTTACCACCCCCGTGGGACGCATGGCCACGGCGCTCCTGTATCGTCTGGATGCTAATTGGGATGACCTCTTACGCTGGCTCACTATCCATGTCTCACCCCGACAGTTATTGAAGGATGCAGGCTTGGCGGCGTTGTATGCCCGATCGCTGGGAGAAACCGGAGATTTGAATGGCTTACTGCAGGCCGTAGACCAATTTGAACAACGATTTGGCAGAACGGGCAACCATACCTCTCTAAATCTGGTGAGACTGTATGCGCTGGCCTTTTGCGGACAGACATCTCAAGTGCAGGTACTTCTAGATCGAGCTTTATCCATCTATCCCGATCGCACTCGTCAGTTCTGGATGGCAACCGCAGAAATGGCAGCAGGTCACACCGCGATCGCCCGTCAACATCTCCTGGCCCTCCGCAATCGGTGTGATGCTATGCAGAGACCTGCGATCGATTGGCGGCTTTCCCATCCCTGCGCCCACCCGGAGGTAACTTTGACGGATAGTTCTCGACAAATCCTGGCCCAGATTGAAGTTACGATACAGCAAGAAGCCCGTTATGGCAGCAGAGCTTTCCTCAGAGCAACGACCAGACCCTACGCCACTTATACCCTGATTGCAGCCAATCTACTGGTGTTTGCCCTGGAAACGATCGCAGGAGGCAGCGAAGACTTAGTGGTGTTGTACCGTCTGGGGGCACTCGTTCCTGGAAACGTGCTGGCTGGCGAGTGGTGGCGAATTCTCAATGCCCTGTTTCTCCATGCCGGAATCCTGCATCTCATCGCGAACATGGTGGGGCTTTACTTTTTCGGCATGTTGGTGGAGTCCGCTTTAGGCAGTCGCAAATTTTTACTAGGATATTTCTTCAGTGGTATTGGCTCCATGCTGGTGGTAACGGCTCTGGCCCTGCACGCCAATTTGCTGGATCAGACTACAGTCGGTGCATCAGGAGCGATTATGGGACTGCTTGGCATTGAAGCCGCCATCCTGTTGAAAGGCTGGCGGCAAGAGAGAGCAAGAGTGGCGGCAGAACGGTTTCGCTTAATTCTAACGGTCGCTGTCCTGCAATTTATCTCAGATGTCTTGAATCCCCAGGTGAGTCTGGTTGGTCATACTTCTGGGCTATTATTGGGATTTGCAGTTGGCTGGATACTCTTCAAACCTGGAGAAGGCCGCAGCAAAGGAAAGCAAGAAAGCCCTTTTTCCTCACTTCCCTGAAGCAGCAGGGTTTTGAAAGAATTGACAACGGCATCCCTGTTAGACCATTCCAGAAATCCCAGATATTCA
The DNA here is from genome assembly GCF_052746595.1 of Leptodesmis sp. Classification (NCBI taxonomy): domain Bacteria; kingdom Bacillati; phylum Cyanobacteriota; class Cyanophyceae; order Leptolyngbyales; family Leptolyngbyaceae; genus Leptodesmis; species Leptodesmis sp. The sequence goes on along the minus strand of NZ_JBRAGO010000030.1, from coordinate 2,606 downwards.
GTAAACAGATCTGATTTCTCCATCAAGATCAACGTTTGCTCGTCTTCTTAAAGTAAGTTTTGTAAATTTCATGAGCAATGGGAACGGCTGCCTCGGCTCCATAGCCTCCATTTTCAACCACAACGGCTAGCGCAATTTGAGGTTTGGCCACAGGGCCAAACCCTGCAAATAGAGAGTTATCCCGCTGACCTAAAACTTCAGCAGTGCCAGTTTTGCCCGCAGTTAGAGGAATGGAGCCATCATTCAAACGACGAGCTGTCCCCTCCTGAACAACCGCTGTTAAGCCCTCTCGGATAACGCTCAGCGCGGCTGGATTGATGCCAATTTTTTTGGGGCGGGTATCAGCTTCGTTAGTTTGGCTGTAGAGCAGATGAGGTTTCACCCGCCATCCGCCATTGGCGATCGCCGCATAGGTAACGGCCAGTTCCAGGGGCGTTGCCTGCACTAATCCCTGACCAATCGACATACTAACCGTATCCCCGCCATACCAGGGTTCTTTGAATAGCTTTTCCTTGTCTGCCGGGGTGGGAACGACACCATAACTGCCACCACTTAGACCCAGATCAGTAGTCCCAATGCCCAGTTGACGGCTCCACTGGGCGATCGCTTCTGGCCCAGTTGCTAAGCCGACCTGATAGAAAAAAGTGTTACTGCTGAAAGCCAAAGCATTCCGAAACCCCAGAACTCCGTAACCTGAGTTGCCATGCTCATGAAATAAATGTCCGCCTAAATTAATTGCCGCATAAGTCATTAAGGCAGAATTGGGGGAGAACTTGCCCGATTGCATTCCGGCTATAGCGGTTACAACTTTAAACGTACTACCTGGTGGATAACCCTGAAGTGCCCGATTCAGGAAGGGATTCTCCTGCGTCTGTAACCGTTCCCAGTCTGCTTTAGAAATTCGCCGAGTAAACAAGTTGGGATCGAAGGTGGGGGAACTGACTAATGCTAATACTGCACCCGTCTTCACATCCAGCACCACTACTGCTCCCCGACGGTTCCCCAAAGCCCGTTCAGCCGTTTTCTGCAAATCCAAATCTAAAGTTAGAACCACTGATTCACCAGAGATAGGAGGCTTTAACCCAAGATCATTAACCTCTCGACCTGTAGCATCCACCTCTACCAGTTGCCCCCCCCAGGTGCCTTGGAGTTTCCGGTCAGCCAACCGCTCAATTCCCATCTGTCCCACCAAAATTCCCAGAGGGTAGTCGGGATGAGCCTTCACATCAGCTTCCGTTGCCTCGCTTAAATAGCCCAACACATGAGCCGCCGTCTTGCCATTCGGATAATATCGGCTGGATTCTCCCCGAATTTCGAGTCCCGGAAAATGACTAGCGTTTTCGGCAAGGGTAATGAAGGCATTGAGGGCCAGATTTCGGCTGATTCGTACGGGTATGGCAGAGCGGTATCCAGCTTGCTGGAGCTTGTCTAAAATTTCCCCCGCCGGAATCTTCAGGATGGGAGAAAGCCGTTCTGCTGTCTGTTTCCACTCTTCTTTGGACTGTTCTCTGGGACGCAGATAGACCGATCGCGATAATCGATTGGCAGCCAGCAATTTTCCATTGCGGTCTAAAATATTGCCTCGATCTGAGGGAATTGGGATCAGCGCAATCCGGTTTTGTTCTGCCCGTTGACGATTATATTGTCCTTGAAGAATCTGTAGCTGTGCCAATCTTAGGCCACAGACTCCTGTCAGCAGCGTACTCACAAGCATTAAAATAATGGCTCGCTGCGATCGCTGCGTTAGCGTAAGATTAACCAAACGACTTTTTGAGCCAAAGGAAAGTCCGCTAGCCATTACTGCCTCACTAACCCCATCACTAGTATGCTGCAAGTCTCAGGCATTCAGAGGTGATCTGGATACGGTTTATTTACTCTTAGCCATTTCTTTAATTTGCCCCAATGCATTCAGATAAAAGAGTTTCCCGAATTGCTGTTTTCCTTACAGTTGTCAAGCCTTTGATAAATATGTTGTGATAGTCATGTGATAGTCAGAGGGTGCCTCCAGGTGACCCCTGGTTTGTTGATTTGAGCAAAGTTAGGGGAATCCTTTGCAATAGATAACCGTTCGTTCAATTGCCCATCCCTGCAGTGCAGGACTCACATTAGGAAAGGTTTGAGATCCCCATGAAGCTCATGGACACCGAAATTAAAGTTGTTGAACCATCTGGTATTTTAAATAATTCTGTGGCGAGTCAACTCTGCCGTGAGGTGAATGAAGTTATCCAGGCTGGTACTCGATTAGTATTAGTAGATTTGCAAGCTGTAACCTTTATCGATAGTTCGGGATTGGGTGGACTGGTTAATGCATTTAAGTCGGCTCGTGCAGCAGGTAGCAGGTTAGTGCTTTGTTCGGTTTGCGATCAAGCCAGGATGTTATTTGAAATCACTGGCATGGATCAGATATTTGAAATCTTCCCTAGTCGTAGTGAGTTTGATCGTGCCCTCGCGATCGCTAATCTGGTGTGAAACTTGCTCGGCAAGTAAGTTAAACCAAGTCCAGCTAGAGAACGGTCATTTTCCGATCAGAGAACCTCCGGTTCTGGACTTGGACAAGGTTTAAATTTCCTGAATTAACTATTGAGGGGTTCGGGGAGCTATAGCTC
>NZ_JBRAGO010000029.1:0-43234 GCF_052746595.1 Leptodesmis sp. | reverse complement strand
CTGAATATTATTGAGTCTATGTAGTCAAACTGGGTGAGTTTAGTTACGGTTTTAACGCCAGATACTTTTCCTGAAGCAAATCTATTTCCTGTGTTAATGCAAAAATTTAGTTTGAAAAGCTTAAGATTAAACTTTGTCCAAGCCTAGAACTTTAGTTTCTCTTATAAGAAAACGATCGTTCTCTATTTGGACTGAGTTTATTTGATTATTTAATTGTCAATTGAAGGATCGTTCTCAGCTTGTATCATAAAGCACAAAGTTAAATAAATTTATAAATGTAACTTAACACAAATACAAACAAAATGAAGTGAAACTCTAGTCGCCAAATAAGTTTTGCCCAAGTTCAGAACCGTAGTTTCTCTTATAAAACCCTAGTTCTCTAGCTGGACTTGGTTTAATTGAAGAATCGTAAGTGAAGGGGTTAAGAGCAGCCAGGAGCGTGCTTGGGTCGCAGGGGAGGAGCAGGCTGTTGACTGGCTTCTACAGTGGCAGGGGACGGTGTAGCAGGGGCGATCGCGGTTGGCTTGACACTTGCAGATGGAGTGGGAGAGGGCGCGATCGTGGTCGGTTGGACACTAGCCGATGGGGTAGGCGCAGGGGAGATTGGAGGGGGTTCACTGCTGATTGATGGAGCAGGTGTAGGGGCGATCGGGGGAGTTCGTAATTCTGCAATTTCAGCCTGTTTCGGCAAGGGAATTTGAAACCCTTGAAATAAGGGGCCATTGGCAATGCGTTGTGTTTCTGAGGGCAACATCAAGCGAACTGGGCCAACCTCATCTCCTGTTAATCCAATCGTAATTTTTTGATCCTGTTGGAGGGGAATTGATTGGGCCATTGGGTTCCTTGGTACAGCAACTTCAACTTGGCCTGCCAGCACTTTTATCTCGGCTGAATAATTTATTCTTTCCAGAGTATAAATACCTTTTGTGCCATTGACGATGATGGCTCCCAGGCAGCCCGATAGACCAGCTATTACAACACTGCCATTACCCAGCTGGAGGCAATCTTTCTCCAGGGTTAAAGATGACCCACTGCCTAACCGGGCACCTTCAGCATCCGTCTTCTGCAGCGCAACTTTAGCTCCGGCTTGAGTGGTTAGTTGTTGTCCACGGGTGAGAGAAGTTCCTACTTGGATCGGCTGCTGGTTGACGAACACTGTATCCGAGAGATTAGGCTGTTGAACGATCTCAACAACTCGAAGTTGCCGCTTTTCCTGAGAAGTCGATGACCAATCCGTCGTAAGTATTGTCAATGTTAGGCCTACTCCTGCGATCGGGAAGCAGAGTGCCCAGAGTATAAAATGTTGAGACACCCAATGACGTACATTGACAGACATAAAACTTTAACTCTGGGTAGAATGTAGAATTGGCTATTACTACTTACTCCGAGTTGTCTGCTGGATCCAGAATGTTTAGACGGAGAATCTTAGGTGACGGGTTCACAAAATTGGCATGAAATCAAGTCGCTAGTCTCACCTGCCTGGTTGTATGAGCATTTGGAGCATCCCGGAATTGCGATCGCAGACTGTCGGTTTGTCTTAATGCAGCCGGAGTTAGGCCGACGGCAATACCAGGAGGTTCATATTCCCGGTGCCTACTACCTCGACTTAAACCGGGATTTGTCCAGCCCAGCTGGCAAGCATGGAGGACGACATCCCTTACCTGACCCAGCGCTTCTGGCAGAAAAACTGGCTGCCATGGGTGTGAATTCAGAATCCCCAGAAGGGCCAACTCTAGTCATTGCCTATGATGATTCTCGGATGGCCTTTGCATCCCGCCTTTGGTGGCTGCTCCGTTACTTGGGACATGAGCAGGTCGCCATCCTGGATGGTGGTTTTGCGGCCTGGAAAGCAGCAGGCTATCCCATTAGCACTACCCCATCCCTGGCTAAGTCGGGCCGCTTCATTCCCAAACTGCAGACTGATCGAGCCGTTGATATTGAGCAGGTGAAAACACGGAAGGATTTACCAACGGTGAGTTTAGTGGATTCACGGGAACCTGAGCGATATCGTGGAGAAAAGGAACCGATTGACCCGATCGCAGGCCATATTCCAGGAGCAGTGAACTATCCCTGGCAGGAAGTGACAACGGAACAGGGCTACGCTCGACCGATCGCTGAGCAGCACGATCGCTGGGCGGCTCTTGCTGATTCAGAGGAAATCATTGTTTACTGTGGCTCTGGCGTGACAGCCTGTGTGAATCTACTGTCCTTAGACTTAGCGGGTATCCCCAATGCTAAACTCTATCCCGGAAGTTGGAGCGATTGGTGTTCGTACTAGGAATGACCGCTCCTGTCTCAGGCCCCACATCAGAAGATAACCAGATTCACCGTCATACTGACTCCTAAAATAAAGCTGTCAAAGTTAATTCCGGCCTGAGAAGAATTCCCCCGACTAAAGCCTCCATAAATGCTGAGCTGCGTATTTCGGAAGGCTCCGAAGGTGAGCCGTCCCAACAACTGGCTATACAAATCAGTCCGGGGAATAGTCGTAAAATTTGCCAAAGAAGACTGATAGTCTAGCCCCAATTGCAGCGTGCGAGTTAAGTCGTAATTGAGGGATAGGAACAGCGCGTTAATCACCCGCGATCGATCCTCAGGAACTGCAAATCCCCAACGAAATTGATAAAACGAGACCAGAAACAGATTTTTAGTGAGTTGATCTCGGCGGCTCAGTTCTAAACGAATGCCATGATCATTGAGAAACCGGGTACCAACTGGCAATCCAGGGATGCGATTGCTGACAATAAACAATTGCTGGTTACCCCAACCAATTTCACCCGACATGGTAGGAGATAGGCGCTGAAAAATGCCAACTCTCAATCTCAATTCGTTGTAGTCATACTGGTTCAACTTGAAGTAGCGGCTGAAGCCCAGATCAACTGAAGCGGCCAGATAAGTATTCGGCCCTAAAGGAGGTAAAGCCAGTAGAGTCAGAGCGAAGGGACGAATCAATCCATCTTCTACCGGATCAATGCCTGAAAGAATATTGTTACTTCTAAAAAAGTCCAGTCGAGGAATCAGGTACAGAATCGGTGCCTTACCTGGTGGGGGAGCCTGGAAGTCTAAGCACCCAAGCTCCGGGTCGGGATTCTGGCAAGGGGGAGGGGCAAGGGTTGGAGGATGGTTTGGGTCAGAGGGTATGACGGGAGCGGGGGCAGGTTCAGCAGCACTTTGTGTCAGCAGAAAATTGGGCTGTGAGGCAGGAAACTGGTCTGCCTGAAGCGCCGATCGCACTCCATCCGGAATCGGGGTGTTAGACAATATGGGTTCATCCTCTTTAGCATCATCACGGATCTCTGGGATGGACTGAGAACCAGTTACCGGCTTCAGATCAGAGGCTTTACGGGAACTGGCGGTTACCGTGAATTTGGATTTGGAGAATGGCGGCTGAGAAGACGCGACACTGGAAGAGGGAATAGATGGTGAAGCGACGGGCAATGAAGCAATCGTAGCCTTCAGACTTAGGTTTCGATTCTGTCCACCTTGTTGAACCTCTTCTAAGAGTGGGTTGTTCCAGATCTCCGTGTCGCTTGAGGTTTTCCCTGTCCCCTGCTTTCCAGGAGTTGATAAAGGAGCACAGGAAGGATGTGAAGCTAAGGGCTGATCGACACCACTTTGAGAAACGGGAGATGGAGAAATATCAGAGCAATTCGTGCGATAGGAGTCGGTAAAAGTTCCACCAGACAGGGCTGGAGGTTTGGCCCAAGCTAGTTTGGCTATCCATAAGCCGCTACTGAATAAAACGACCCATAGCCAAAACTTTAACAGCAACCTCGAATCAGACAAATCACTCAACCGACTCAATAATAAAAATGGCAATCAGGAACCGTAAATCTACTGAAGTACAAACTCCTGCCCATAGTACTACCCTTCATCCTTGATGAAACCTTCAACTTGGCTGCAAGGGCTTATGCTATTTAACGATCATAGACAGAATATTTGGCATCGCCCTAAATCGGGATTATTTCCCCCTTTAATTTAGCCAAGCAACTTGTTTTAACCAAGGCAGTGTGCCCAAAGTATGAAGATTCCATCAAGCTTATCCAGGGGAATGTACTTAGAAAAAACACCTGGCTATGATGAATTTGCAGCAGGAAGTGCTCTGTAAGTTTGAAGTTTTGATAAGGTTTTGTAAAAAACTAGGGGTTTTATGATTACTCGATCCCTCCTCACTTTCACCTTAGCCCTTTGTAGTGCAGCCACCCTGCTACCTTCCATCGTCAGCGCTCAGACTCCTTTGAACCGAGCTATTATCCAGAATCTGCGTCACCAGGTTGATCTGACCGCCAAGCAGCAAACCCGTCCTGCTCAAAAGGCAGATGTGATGACACCGGGAGATGCGTTGAGAACCTACCGGGCAGCAATGGCAGAATTACGCTTCAACGATAACTCTCTGGCTCGCCTGGGTGAACAAGCTCTGTTTCAATTCATGCCTAATTCCCGCAACTTCGACCTGCGGCAGGGGACAATGTTGCTATTTATTACTCCCGGTCAAGGACGGACGCGAGTACGAACTCCCAATGCGGCGGCAGGGATTCGTGGTTCTGCCCTGTTTGTGCGCTACATTCCCGACAGTAAGGTGACTCTGATTGGTGCCCTCACCAATAGTGGGATTGAGATTTCCAATGGTGATGCGTGCAACAGTTCACAAACCGTTGCCTTGAAGGCTGGACAATTGGGATACGTGTTTAACTGTCAAATTGGCGTTTATAACTTTGATTTAAGAAAATTCCAGGAGACCAGCCCTCTATTTAAAGAGGCAAACCTGGATCAAAATCCAGAAGTGAGTGCGGAAATCAGTCAGGCGCTCAGTGAACAGGGAACCTTCGTTGGCAACTCTGAAAGCAACCCCGATTGGACGAAAATTGCAGAAAACCGTCAAACTTCTCCTGTGGCAGCCAGACCCACAACTGCTAAAGACCTGGCATCTATCCCTTTCCAACCACAAGTAGATGCGGCTCAGGCCTCCAGCATGAATAGCACGGCTGGCTCGGTGGCTAGTAGCCCGTCAACTGCAGCCTCAGTTTCTCCTCCCCCAATTGTAACTATCGTTCGTCCACCAGATATCCCAGTATCTAATCCTGCAACATCTAATACTTCAGTATCTAATCTTGGCGTTCGGCCTGATCCCTCCGTCATGCCTCAACCGGTCAGTACTCCCAATACTCCGTCAGCCATTGTCCCTGAACGGCCAACCCCGCCTGTTAAAGTTCCAGTCACTCCAACAAACCCAGTGACCCCAACTACTCCGACTACTCCAACGATTCCAGCAATTCCAGCCACTCCGGCGACTCCACCAGTCACTGGAGGAGTAGGGGCCACTCCGGCGACTCCAGTGACTCCGGCGACTCCAGCGACTCCACCAGTAACTACTGCACCTGTGGTAGTACCTCCCACTACACCTACTGTAGTAACCGGTCCGCCTGTAACTCCTACGGTGACTACTCCGGCTGCAACTCCTGTGGCTACAACTCCGGCTGTGACACCCGTGGTTGATACACCGATCATCCAGCCCGCGCCTGTCCCAACGACTCTAACGACTTCAACGACAACCCCAGCAGAAACTGGAGCAGGCAGGCAAACTCCAGCAAATACCACCCGGCCTGTACCGATCGTTCAACCTGTAGCTCAGTAATTCTCTTACTCTTGCACAAAAGGGTAGGGACTTGATAAAGATCAAGCCCCTTTTTCATTCAGTGCTCCAGGAATTCTTTAATCGCATCTCTCTGCTTAGCTTTAAGCTGCATTTTCCAATTCAGCCGGTTTAATCGATAGCTGCCGGGACTGATTGCCTCGTTGTACCTGAACTTTCAGAGCCTGACCAATCTGGCTGTTCTCCACAAACCGTTGCAGTTGTTCCGCACTTGTAACGGCCTGTCCATCAATTTCAGTGATTACATCGCCTCGCCGCAGTCCAGCCTTTTCAGCAGGAGTGCTGGGCAAAACTCGTACCACGACAACACCATTCACTTCCGGCACCATAAAGGGCGAATTGGGATCGGTGTTGTTTTGGCGGGCCAGTTCTGGTGTCAGCGTTGTCATTTGTACACCCAAGTAGGGATGGGCAATCCGTTCGCCGCGGGCCAATCGGGTTTCGATCGCCTTCGCTTTATTAATCGGAATTGCAAACCCAATGCCCATCGCATCGGCACGAATGGCGGTGTTAATCCCAATCACTTCACCGCGCTCGTTTAGCAACGGGCCACCGGAATTTCCTGGATTAATAGCGGCATCAGTCTGAATAAAGTCGAGGCGCTTATCGGGAATCCCAACCTGAGCACTCGATCGCTTGAGGGTGCTGACAATGCCCAGAGTCACCGTATTGTCCAGACCGAGGGGATTTCCAACCGCGATCGCCCAGTCTCCTACCTGCACCTTGTCGGAATCTCCCAGAGGTGCAACTGGCAAGTCTTTGCCATCGATTTTGACGACTGCCAGATCGGTGACGGAATCGACTCCCTGCACTTTTCCGTCAAACACCCGACCATCTTTGAGCGTGACGGTCACGCGATCAGCTTTGTCCACCACATGAGCATTGGTCAGGATGACTCCTCCCCGGTCTACGATAAAGCCGGAACCCTGGCCCCGCAAGCGCTGCTCCCGTGGTATTTGGGAAAACACATCATCACCAAAGAACTGCCGAAAAAATGGGTCTTCCAGGATTGGATCCGGACTGGTACGGCGAGTCACCGTCCGTTCTGTATCAATCCGGACTACAGCAGGGCCAACAGCATTGACTGCCGCAGCCACAAAACTGCCACCTTTGCTGGGAGCCTCCAGTGTGGACAGCGCCGCACTGACAATAGCAGGCGGAGGAGCATTAGCCACCGTGCCAGCCCAGACAGGCAGACTGGGTAATCCCTTAAACGCCAAAAAGAGGGTCAACAGGCAGGCGATCGTCGGGTACGCAAGTTGGCGCAGCGCCTGGGAGAGAGTCACAAAATGCATAGCAAATACCTACAGTCTGGATCGCAAAACTTTTTTCTTATTGTGACAGCCTGTTTCTGTTCTTATCCAGGGGCATCGGATTGAGATCAGGTAGGGTTTACCGAATAGAGTAGGGTCTCAACTGAAGGGGCTAAAATCTAATACAAACACAATAGGTTCAACATTAGATGGCCACTTCTGAACTACGAACTTCGGCGGATGCAGACTCCTTTGAGGACGATTTTTCTGTTCTCCGTGATCACGGCCCCCATGCCCATCCCCACGTCCATACCGAGGAGTCGATGCGGCGGATTGTGAATCGGTTATCTCGGATTGAGGGCCACATTCGCGGCATTAAGACAATGGTTCAGGAGAATCGAGCTTGCCCAGATGTATTAGTGCAACTGGCCGCTGTTCGAGGTGCCATTGATCGCGTGTCTCGAATTATTCTGGACGAACATTTGACCCAGTGTATTGCCCGTGCGGCTCAGGAAGGCAATATTGAGGCGGAGATTGAGGAGTTGAAGGCAGCGCTCGATCGCTTCCTGCCCTGATAAGTTGAATCAGGAGGGGAGTAAAATCATAAGGAATTAGCCCCCGAGCAGACTGAACTTATTAGATAAACTTACCTGCGTCTACCGCCAACACTACGGGTGCGGGAAGAGCTGCCAAAACCACTGCGGGGGGTACTCCGGTAGGTTCCTGTAGATCGATTCGAGCGACGCAGGGTATTCGTGCCGTAGCCAGATCCGGTAGATCGATCGCCCAATTGACTACCAATCCGATTCGAGTTTGAAGTCCTCAAATTGCCTGTAGTGCGGAATGTTTGCCGATTTCGTACTTCGGCAGGGGGGGCATTGTAGCGCTGACGGTAGTTGTTCACAGCCACATCATAGGTTCTGCCGTAACCGCCATAACCAGTCATGATGCCACCGGGTTGATAGACGGGCGGGAAATAGTAATGAGGCGTAAATAGTAAATTCCCCAGTGCTTGACCTGCCAATGCTCCAGCAAAGGGTGCCCAGAAACCGGAATTTTGCCGTACTACCACGGTTTCTGTTTGACCTGTTTGGGGGTTGGTGACGTTTTCGGTAACGTTGTGGACGTATTCAATTTTGAAGTCCTCGGTCAGGTGCAGGGAGGGTTGATTGTTCTCAATTTTTAGATAACTCTTTTGTCCCTGAGCAATCTCCTCGTCCGTTAGCCGGGCCATTGGCAAGTTAGTCGTGCGATAGGTAGAAGAATCACCCGGTTTGGTATTCAAGACCATCACCGTATATTCTCCGTCCGCATCGTTATATGTCACTTGCTGAACGGGATATTGACCATTCGATAAGTGGTTTTGTGGCATCTGAGCACTGGTAGATTCGGCTCTAGACTGGTTAGAGTACGGGCCGCTGGCTGAAGGAGATCCTTCGCAAGCGATCGTGGATACGGCTAGAGTCAGTACCATCAGAGAAATAAGTAGTCGGCGAAGCATATTCATGGTTTGTGCAGGTGACGGTATTCAGAATAGCAAGAGTGTCGCAAGGATTACAGAGGAATGAGTTCTGGAAAGTTGAGCATCAGTTGGTCAGAGGTGAGTTCATCCCCTAGCTGAGCGGGTGAGAAGTGAACTTGAACTGCCCGTAACCGACCTTGATAGTGCAAATTGATCAGCGCTTTCAGTCCGGCTTTCAGAGCATTGATGTTGGCCAGATCGGTTTCCAGTTGGGGGGCTTCGCCTTCAAAGGCTACCGTGATCATGACCACCAGATTTTGGGTGAGCGGAATCGACAAGGAATCCTCAGTGCCGCTGCCCATGAGTTCAGTACCACTGCGATACCGTTGGGCTGAATCGGTGAACAATTCTTCTACAAAATCGCCTGCTTCCCCCTCATCCCAAAACACATCCCCTTCATTGGCCGCAGATTGCCAGTAGATGTCGTACTGCAACAAGCCCTGGCAGATTTCGACCAGCCCCTCACCAACGGCTTGCAAGTCTCCTTCTTGCTCCATTGCCTGTCGGGCTGCACGGTTAAGAATGCCCAACAAAGGAGCCACTTCCTTACCGGCCAGATGGATAAATAGACGGCAGACCACAAATCGGGCTCTGCCACTGAATTGATTGAAGCGATCGCGCCAAGAACTCATTACTTTTGTAGCCTCCTGGAATAGGCCAGATCACGGATCTCGTAAAATCCTATCTCCACTCTAAAGAAGTGCTACAGAATTGTGGGGTGGATTTCTCTCCTACCGTTTGCGCCAATACTTCTGGGTGCAGAAAATCATCACTATCCAGCCAGCCTAGATAGATTCCCTGGGTCTGAGCGATCGCCGCACTCAAGGCCGCTACCCGTCCCCGATGCTCTGCGCTCACGACCCGTACTCTGGAATCCTGACGAGCGTAGTCGTGTGCCAGTTCAACCGAACCATCTGTGGAGCCATCATCCCAGATCAGCAACTCAAAATTTGACCACGTCTGTTTCAGCATACTGGCGATCGCATCTCCCAAAAACAATTCCCGGTTGTAAGTCGTAATAACAAGTGAAACCAGAGGGCGCATTTCATCTTCCAAATTCTGTGACTTCTTTTAACACTGAATGTCAGGTAGGCAGAGAATTTAAGCCACAATCTTTACTTTGCCGAAATCAATCATCATCAGGAGGATGGACAGAGCTTAGCGTACCCATACTGACAAAGTCAGCGGACACAGGCTCAATACCATCAAGGTTTTCAGTAACCTGTGTCGGCAGGTTTTCTCCGGATAGCTGCGACTTCAATCGTCAGGGTGACAAAGAGACAGGCCTTTAAAACATTCTCTAAAACTTCCTAACCTGGTCGGCTGACAAAACTCTCTCGCCCTCACCCCCAATCCCTCTCCCAGAGCGGGAGAGGGGAGATTCGATTCCAGTTCCCTCTCCCAAGTTGGGAGAGGGCTAGGGTGAGGGTGGTTCGGGCGCCAACGCAAAAGATTTGTCAGTCGATCAGTTTCCTAATTTTTTACCTCAACTCTTAACTTTTCACTTTCCACTCAAGTAAATTTCCTCTGCGACCTGCTTCAGGCGGCGGAGTTGGGCTTGCATATCTTGCTGTGTCCAGTGGGCAGCGAAGGTGTTGAAGCCAAACTGTACCACAGGGTTGGGAATTGTGAACTCAAAGCGATTGACCAAACGAGTGCTATCTAGCTCAGGGTTGCACTCCCAGCGATCGCGGCCTGTAAAAAAGCCCTTAAACCCCCAGACAATCAAACCCGGTTCTCGCTCGATCACCACACTGGTTAACGTGGGCTGCCAGAAGGGAAATTGGATTACGAAGCGGCTCTGGCTACCAATCTGAGTTGACCACTCTCCAATCGGCTCACAGCGTAAGGCAGGATTAAGCCAGCGATGCATCAGATCCAAGTCAGTCAGGCATTTTTCAACCACGATCGCACTAGCTTTGATGGCAATGGACTGTTCAAAGGTTTGGTAAGCAGACATGAAGCAGCAAAGAGAGAAAATTTAATATATATTAACAAATGTAGCTGACTGACCAATAACGATGAACGATAACCTTCAGGCCAAAAATCGAGAGTTAGAGCAGCAACTCCGCCAATGTCAGCAGGAACTCCAGCAAGCGAAGGCTGCTCAACAACTGGCAGAAAGTCGTTTAGCTGAGGAACGACAGCAGTTTCAGCGATCGTTGCAGCACAGTGAAGCTGAATGTCAACGGGTTAAAGCCGCTTTACACATTGCCAATAACGAAATGCAAGCTCTCTTTACCGCAATGGGTGATCTGGTGCTGATACGAGATGCTGAAGGACGCTGTCTTAAAATTCTGACTTCCAAAAATCATCCACTGTTGTATCAGCGTGCTGACTTCATGATAGGGCGCACTCTCCATGAAGTTTTTCCGCAGAATCAGGCAGACCTGATATGGAATGGCATTCAACAGGCACTAACTCAGAGCCAGCTTGTGAAAATTGAATATTCCCTATCGATTCAGGAACAGGAAATTTGGTTTGATACCACCATTTCTCCCCTTCCTAATGGCACTGTGCTGTTGGTAGACCGTGATGTCACCCATCGTAAGCAGGCTGAATTAGCCCTAAAACAGAGAGTTGAGCAAGAGTCAGCTCTCAACCGGGTTGTGCACATGATTCGTAACTCTCTTGATCTGAACACCATTTTTACAACAGCGGTGTGTGAAGTTGGGGAAGTACTGCAGATTTATCAGGCAGATATCGTCCGCTATTTGCCGGAAAGGGAAATTTGGCTAAATGTGGCCGACTACCGCCGCTATCCTGAAATGCCATCTGGGCTGGGGCTGGAAATTTCCGATGTAGGCAATTCAATTGCGGCTCAGCTAAAGCAGGGCCAAACTGTCGAAATTGAAGACTATCAACAGTATGACGATCAAGCGAACCTTCCTCTCAAGACTATTTATACCTATGGTGGCAACTGGCTGCATATTCCTCTCTGGGGAGAGAGACAAGTCTGGGGATGTTTGAGTTTGAACCGGGCAGTGGGCCAAAAATGGCAGTCTGCAGAAATTGAGCTGGCCCGTGCCGTAGCGGATCAATTAGCAATCGCCATTCAGCAAGCCAACCTGTATCAACAGGCTCAGCATGAATTGGCAGAACGGCAGCGAGCAGAGGTAGCTCTACAACAATTGAACCAGGAACTGGAACAACGGGTACACCAGCGCACCACCCAACTGCAGCTGGCCCTTTCAACCGCTGGCATGGGGTTATGGGAATGGAATATGTTGGACGACACTCAGGTTTGGTCATCGGAGAACTATGCCCTGCTAGGTTTTTGCACCGATGAACAGGGGCGAGTCCTGGATCTGGATGGTACGGTATTAAGTCCCTACCCCACCTATTCGTTGTTCTTAGAACGGGTGCATCCAGCAGATCGAGAATCCCTGATTCAAGCTCAAGATCAAGCACTGGCATCGCGATCGCTTTACGAGCATGAACATCGCGTAGTATTTCCGGATGGCACGATCGGATGGCGCTATAGCCGGGGTTCCTATTTGTTCGATCAGCAGGGACAGCCTTTTAAACTGATGGGCATCTCTATGGATGTCACGCAACGCAAGCAGGCAGAAGCCACACTCCGCCAGAGCGAAGAACAATTCCGCACGTTTTTTGATAATGCTCCGATCGCCATCAGTCTAGCCCGTGTCACAGACTTTCATCTAGAGCAAGTGAATCAGGCATTTCGAAAATTATTTGGGTATAGCAAGGAAGATTTAAAGAGCTTGACGGCTCTGGATATCATTTATCCAGAGGATGTGGATCAGATTGTAGAACTGGCAGAGCAAATGAAACGGCACGAACGTTCCAGTTTCCAGATGGAAAAGCGGTTTATTAAGAAAAATGGCGAGATGCTCTGGGCTTCTGTCACCTCTGCTTTGATCTGCGATTCGGACTGCCAACCACTTTACAGCATTTATATGATCGAGGATATCACAGAGCGAAAACAAATCGAGCAGGCTTTGCGTCGTAGTAAAGCTCGCTTTCAGCGATTGGTAGCCAATATTCCGGGGGCAATTTATCAATTCAAAATGACCGCTGATGGAGTGAAATCGGTTACTTACATGAGTTCTTTTGCCTCTCAGATTTTTGGCCTGGAACCAGAGAAAATTCAGCAAAATCTGGACTTTATGGTCAGCCGCATCCATCCCGATGACCAGGCGACGTTCGAACAGTCTATTCTCTCTTCAAGAGAGAATCTTCACCCCTGGAAATGGGAAGGTCGGTTTATCAGACTCGATGGCGCGATCCGGTGGCTACAGGGAATGTCTAACCCCGAACGACAGCCTAATGGAGATGTGATTTGGGATGGAGTGATTATTGATGTCAGCGATCGTGTCCGGGTGAAGCAGGCTCTGCGACAGCAATACAAGCGAGAAAAACTGCTGAGAACCGTCACGCAACAGATTCATCGGGCTATTAATTTGCCAGACATTTTGACCATTACCGTTACTGAAATTCGCCAGATTCTGCAGTGCGATCGAGTCGTCGTTTACCGATTTCATGAAGATTGGGGTGGCAGTTTTATCTCCGAGTCGGTGGGCGATGGCTGGGTCAAACTTGTTGGTGAAGATACCTACACGGTTTGGCAGGATACCTATTTGCAGGAAACACAAGGGGGGCGTTACCGCAATCATGAGAGTTTAGCTGTCCCAGATATTTACGCGGCTGGTCACCATCTCTGCTACATCCAGATCCTGGAACAGTTTCAGATCAGGGCATATCTCGTTGTCCCTATTTTTGTTGGAGACACCCTATGGGGCCTATTGGGGGCCTATCAAAATTCTGGCCCTCGCCAGTGGCAATCCTGGGAAGTAGAATTGCTGGAACAAATTACGAATCCGCTGGCGATCGCCATTCAGCAAGCCGACCTTTACAACCAACTGCAAACCGAACTGGCAGAACGCAAACAAGCAGAGTTATTAGTCAAGCAGCAAGCGACAGCTGATCACTTGATGGCAGAAATTGCCCAACTGATTAACCAATCTTTTCACCTGGAAGAGGTTTTGCAAGCTTCTTTAGAGCAGGTGCGATGCTTCTTGAACGCCGATCGCGTCTTCGTTTACCACTTCCATCCTGATTGGAGTGGCTCCATTGAGCTAGAAGCAACTTCTGGCTGTCAGTTTTCTTTATTGGGAAAAAGCATAACTGACCAGTGCTTTGCGCAGGTGGTAGCCGAGCGGTACCAGCAAGGCTATATCACGATTATTCCCGATGTGCAGCACTCTGATCTGTCCCTCTGTCATCAAGAGTTTTTAGCTCAACTGCAGGTAAGGGCTAGTTTAGTGACTCCCATTTTCAAGAGCGATCGCCTGTGGGGCTTATTAATCGTTCATCACTGCCAAAATGCTCACTATTGGCAGCAATTTGAAGTGGATTTTCTGCGCCAACTGGCAAGTCATATTGGCACCGCCAGCCAGAAAGCTAGTCTGTACCAGCAACTAGCAGGAGAGTTAACCCAAAAAGATGTATTGCTCAAAGAAATTCATCATCGAGTAAAAAATAATTTACAAATCATTTCCAGCCTGTTGCGCATGCAATCTCGGCAGGCTGTAAGTGAGGAGACGATCGCTATCCAATTTCAGGAAGCACAAAACCGGGTACAGTCTATGGCACTAATCCATGAGCATTTATATCAGGCCAATGACCTATCTCAAATCGACTTTAGCGAGTATTTACACACGTTGGTTAATAATCTATTTCGGTCTTATGGAGTGAGTAAACACATCACCTTAGCGATCGCCACGAATGGTTTAACTCTCACCCTGGATAAGGCCATTCCCTGTGGGTTGATTATCAACGAACTGGTTTCTAATTCACTCAAATATGCCTTTCCCAACGCTCGTCCCGGTCATATCTCGCTTAGTCTCCAGCGAGAGCAACCAGATCATCCGGATGTAGAAGAGCAAATCACCCTGGTAGTAGCCGATAATGGCATTGGCATTCCGGAGGCGGTAGACTGGCAAACCGCCTCATCCCTCGGCTTACGAATTGTGCGTAATCTGGTAAATCAAATGAAAGGCAAACTTGTTCTTAATCGTGACTCCGGGACTGAATTTCGGATCTCATTTCCTCAAACTAGCGATCGCTGTTAATTTTTCAATAAAGCTTTTATCCGATAGACTGACGATCTTGTTTTTATTTGACAGTATTGCTTTTATGGGGGAAGCATTCTAAGATGAAATAGTAATGCTTTTTTTACACTATCACCTTGAAGACTGAAGTCGCAGCTATACGAGGAAAACTTACTAACGCAGGTTACTGAAAACCCTTGACCCCACTGTTTTTGTTTTTATTGTTTACTAAGTCTGCATTGGCAGGCCATGTTGGGGTAGTGGCGGCTTTAACTACCGAGTACTTTTCAAATGCCATTCTAGTACCATGTAGCATCCTAGAGAAATTCTTAGAAGAGCTTAGAGGAGCTAAACATGGATTCTGCTAGGATTTTGATTGTTGAAGACGAGAAATTAGTTGCAGATGATCTTCAAGAAACCTTGCAGGGATTAGGGTACGAAGTATCAGCTTCAGTTGCCTCAGGTGAAGAAGCTTTAGCGAAGATCGCTGAAGCTGTTCCAGATTTAGTACTGATGGATATTCGGTTGGCTGGCGTATTAGATGGAGTACAGACTTCCGATTTAATTCAATCCCAGTTTCAAATTCCGATCGTGTATCTGACTGCAAACGCCGATTGTACCACTCTGGAGCGGGTGAAAGCTAGCCAGCCGTTCGGTTACATTTTAAAACCTTTTGATGAAAAGATTTTGGCCACTACGATCGACATTGCTCTATCTCGCCATCAAGCAGAGAAGGAGATGCGACAAGCCCTATCTACTACAGAAGTAGAGTTACAGAATATCAAACAAAAAGCTCAGAAGCAGTCGGAACATATCTCGATCTTGGCTCACGAATTGCGAAATCCGGTTACTACTATTAAGTTTGCAATTGAAATGTTAATGAATCACAATGTAAATCTACCTGAAGATAAAAGAGAACGCTACATTGAACGCATTCAAAATGCAACTAAGAGCCTGAATAATTTGTTAGAAGATGTCCTCACGCTAGAACGAACTCGTGTAAATAAATTACAGTGTCTCCCTATTCCGATTGAGTTTGTTAGTTTCTGTCGTGAAGTTCTTGAAACCTTCCAACTGTCTTCTGGAGATCTTTATTCTTTTGTTTTCTCTTCAAATGAATCCTATTGTTTAGTCTATTTAGATGATAAGTTACTATGGCATTTGCTGAATAACTTGCTATCCAATGCTGTTAAGTATTCTCCTAAAGGTGGAAATATTTGGCTAACAATCACCTTCACAGCTGAAACGATTAATCTTCAGGTGAAAGATCAGGGCATTGGCATTCCTGCAGAAGCACAGACAACCTTATTTGAACCGTTCCAAAGAGCCAGTAATGTCGGAAAGATTCCTGGCAGTGGGTTGGGGCTGGCGATCGCCAAACAGTGTGTTACTCTCCAAGGAGGAACGATCACAGTAGAAAGTGCGGTAGGAGCGGGAGCAACCTTTACCGTCATCTTGCCGCGACAAAATGCTAGCTATCCCTTGCTGGCAAAGAAACAGAAATAATGATGCATTGCTCATGCATGATTTGCAGACCAAGACTGATGCATAGCCCTAGCCTATTTCTACTTCGTCTAGCACTTATCTAGCACTGTTCCAACCAAACACGTACCAGCCAGATTTACCCCTTCTAAATGAGCGTCTTCTAAATCTGTACACAGTAAGTTTGCTCCTACCAGATTCGCACCAGCCAGATTGGCTCCCTGCAAGTTTGCCTCTTCTAAATTAGCTTCACTTAATAAAGCTCCCTGCAAATCCGCCTGCATCAAGTTCGCCCCTTGCAGGTTGGCACTGGTCAGGTTAATTCCTCGCAAATCAGCTCCCCGCAGATCCACTCCTTGCAGATTTACACCTATTAAATTTGCGCCACTTAAAAAGGCTCCGGCCATGCTGGCTTTGTTCAACTTGGCCTGCATCAAATTGGCTCCCCGCAAATTGGCTCCCCGCAGATCGGCCTCGGTTAAGTCTGCCTGCATCAAATTGGCTCCCATGAGCGTCGATCGCACATCTGCCCCAACTAACTGACTGCCAATCAGGCTCGCTCCTTCCAATGAGGCTCCTGTCAACTTGGCTCCATTCAAATTTGCTCCCATGAGTCGGGCACCGATCAAATTCACGCCCTGCAAATCTTTTCCTGACAGATCGGCTTCTTCCAGATCTATACCAGGAGCGAAATGGAGCTTATCTGTCTGAGAAGTATTGGTCGTCATGGGAGAGAATGTTGAAGGTTAAGACTGGAAGTTGAGAATTGAAAGTTAAGAGTTGAGAGTTAAACTAAGTCCAGCTAGAGAACGGTCGCTTTCCGATCAGAGAAACTCCGGTTTTGAACTTGGAAAGGTTTAAGAATTAAAAGTGGCAAGTGTGAGATGCAGGTCTGTACCCATTAATCCTTAACCTTTTATTCTTAACTATCCACTATTCACTATTTACTATCCACCCTTTGTGCAAACAAATCATCTGCACAGTGGGAATCAATCAGCCATAGGCCAGCAGAAATTTTGGGAGAACTGACAGATAAGTTTAGCCCCTGTTGCAGGCCGCAGACTAACAATGAGAGGGTTTCTACTAGTTTAGGATCCCAGCGGTGGTTTTGTTCCTGCTGACAGTCTGCCAGTGCTTTAGCCATGCATTCTTCAGAACTGAGAGCATCAGCCGCCGATCGCAAATGGGCTAAGCGATGTTGAAACGTTTCCACCAGCCCCAAAATTCTTGACTCCAGAGGAATTTCATCGCCTGCTAAACCACCTGGCTGACCGGAACCATCCCAATGCTCGGTCTGATGGGTAATGATGGTGGCGATCGCTCGTAACTGAGGCATGGTTCGTACCACCTGCGCTCCGGGTACCAGAGGACAACTGGGCGCTTGAGCGAGAGCATCGCTAGAGTAACGACCTGTACCCGGGGCTAGGACTGATTCTGTTTGTTGTAAGGGCGCTAATCGATGCAGCAATCCTGCTAACTTGAGGCGACTAATTTGCCAGATGGGAAGATCCAGAAGCTGCCCCATTGCCTCTGCGAGAGCCGCCACTTCTGCGGCTGCATTGGGATTTCGGGCATCCGCCTGATCGGTTAATTGTGCCATTCGCAAAAATGCCTGCACTTCATTGGACACCAAATTTGTCTCCAGATGGTGCTTAGGCTTCAGCCAAGAGGCTGCTGTACTCGATGCATGGTGAACGGTGTGGGTTTCATGCAAATAATCGACTACTCGCGCCACGATCAGGCCGAGGTCATCTCGCTCAACGGCTTGACCTGCGGTGATGGCTTCTACTTGGCTGAATAATTGCTCGGCTAATGCTGGGTTGTAAGGGCGTAGATGGGCAATCGCCAAGTCGATCGCTTCTTGGACTAGATTGGTTTCAAACGTCCAAAAGCCGTAAAACTTGCGTTCCAGATCGGTTGTGGGCGAGCCAGATTGACCATAATCCGCATCAGAAAGCTCTTGACACAGCACCATAGCTGAATACGTGGGAGCCAAAATCATCAAATGCCATTCCTGGGCCACCGGATCATCCGGGGTGAGGCTGACTAAATCTACGTTCGATCGCTGGCTAGTAGGATGTTCTGCAAAGCCTGCATCGGGAGCAGCCATGATCACCACCCGCTGCGACTTCTCAGCCAGATCCGCGTAGCGATCGGCTTCCTGCAAATACCACTTTCCCCGTTGAAAAGCGGTGACCACTAAGGGTTGACTGCTGCACGTCAGAATGCAATCTTCTAAAGCATGGCAGAGGGCAACCAGCGTGTTTTTGTAGTAAACCCCAAAATTGAGGGGGCGCTTGCCAACCTGTCCTGGTTGATGCGCCATCTTTAACTGGTGGAGTATCGAACCTTCAAGCATGATCGTTCCCCAGGTAGCCCAGATGATTTAACACAATTTCCCTGGCAGGACTTAGTTGATCCTACAAGTTTTCTTCATGTTCTTAACATAAATTTACAATTCAATCAGGAACCAGGAGAGACAAAAGTGGCAGCCGCGATCGGCTTGAACATGAAGCCGAACCACAAACACTTCTAGCCACCCAATACACATCCACGGCGGGTAGGTGCAGGATTAATTGTCCCTCCTCAGTCCATTCATACTCACTGGCTTCAAAAAGCTGACGCTGGGGCTGAGTCTTCAACCCTGTTGCTGCAGGAGTGAGAGTAGCACGACTTGCTTCAGTTCCCACATTGATTGCTACAATCAGTTCCTCAGTTCCCAGGGTGCGGGCAAAAACATACACATTTCCCTCGGCAAACAGCACTCGATAATCTCCAATGCGTAAAGCTAGATGGGCATGGCGCAGTTCAATCAGCCGCCAATGATAAGCAAAAATTTACCCATCCCCATTGGCACTGAGCGGAAAGCCGTGTCGAGAATCGGGATCAAGGCCACCCGGTAAACCCACCTCATCGCCATAGTAGATACCGGGAGCACCCGGAAATGTAAGTAACAACAGGGTTGCCAGTTCCACGCTGGCTCGATCGCCCCCTGCAATCGTCAGTAATCGCGCCATATCATGGCTGACCAGCAGGTTCAGTTGGGTAAGCTGAATCTCCCAGGGATAAAGTTGCAGCAACGCCTGAATTTTTTCACCGTACTCTTTCGCAGATAAGGCTGGATACGGTTCATAGGAACGGCCTTGTACCTGAGCCAAGTCAACCCGATCGCCTGCCGTGAAGGCGATCGTTGGTGCCACAAACAGATAATTCATCACACCATCAAATTGAGTGCCATCTAACCATTGCCGCAAATCACCCCACACCTCCCCGACAAGGTAGGCTTCTGGATTAATTGCCTTCACTCGCCGCCGAAACTCCTGCCAGAATCCTTCAGCTTTAATTTCAAACTGCTTGTCGGTTAGTTCCAGAGTGGGATGCAGATCGAGGGTAGCAACCATTGCCGTCAATCCGGGTAAGTGAGCAGTTAACCTTACAGGCCGTATACTGTTAGGGTTGCAGTGGTAAGAGAAGAAGAGGTTCTGCATGGTATCCATTCGGGAGTTGCATCAACAACTCGTTGGCAAACAGCGATCGGCGGTGGAAATTGCTCAGGAAGCCCTCGATCGCATTCAGGCATTAGAACCTAAACTGCACAGCTTTTTGCAGGTGACGGCAGATTACGCTCTGAAGCAGGCTGCACAGGTAGATGCTAGAATTGCCGCCGGAGAAGAGATTGGCCTGCTGGCGGGAATTCCGATTGGGATTAAGGACAACATCTGTACGCAAGGAATTCCCACTACCTGTGCCTCCCGAATTCTGGAGAATTTTGTGCCGCCCTATGAAGCGACCGTCACCCAAAAACTGATGGCCGCCGGAACGGTGATGGTGGGCAAGACCAATCTGGATGAGTTCGCGATGGGTGGCTCCACGGAAACTTCAGCGTTTCAACTAACGGCCAATCCCTGGGATCTGTCTCGTGTTCCTGGCGGATCGTCGGGAGGTTCGGCAGCGGCAGTGTCAGCCGGAGAGTGTGTGGTGGCGCTGGGATCGGATACAGGTGGTTCCATTCGCCAACCAGCTTCCTTCTGTGGCATTGTCGGCCTGAAACCTACCTATGGTCTGGTATCCCGCTATGGTCTGGTGGCCTTTGCCTCGTCTCTGGATCAAGTTGGGCCATTGGCTCGATCGGTGGAAGATGCCGCGATTTTGTTAGGCGCGATCGCTGGCTACGATCCTAAAGACTCCACCAGCCTGAAAGTCGATATTCCTGACTACACCCAATTCCTGAAGCCTGACTTAAAGGGCAAGAAGGTCGGCGTAATTCAGGAAACCTTTGGTGAAGGCTTGAGTCCCGATGTGGAAAAGGCGGTCAGAGGGGCGATCAACCAACTAAAAGACCTGGGTGCGGAAATCGTCGAAATCTCCTGTCCCCGTTTCCGCTACGGCATTGCGGCTTACTACATCATTGCCCCTTCCGAAGCTTCAGCGAATCTCGCTCGTTATGATGGGGTGAAGTACGGCAAGCGGGTAGAAGATGCTGAAAACCTGATGGAGATGTATACCCGCACTCGCGCAGAAGGTTTTGGCCCAGAGGTGAAGCGCCGGATTATGATTGGCACCTACGCCCTATCTGCTGGATATTACGATGCCTATTATCTCAAGGCCCAAAAGGTGCGAACGCTGATTAAGCAGGACTTCGAGTCAGCCTTTAGCCAGGTGGATGTGCTGGTGTCTCCCACTGCTCCCACAACCGCATTTAAAGCAGGCGATAAAACCGCCGATCCCCTCAGTATGTATCTGATCGACCTGATGACCATTCCCGTCAACTTGGCCGGACTTCCCGGAATGAGCCTACCCTGCGGTTTTGACAAAGATGGAATGCCCGTTGGTTTGCAAATTATCGGCAATGTTCTAAGGGAAGACCATGTGTTTCAAGTCGCTTACGCTTACGAGCAAGCCACCGATTGGCACAAGCAGGTTCCTAAGTTGGTTTAATTGCCAGCACAAAGACCTCGACAGGGCTGACAGGTAAACGGTTGCTTTCAATGAAGGGAAAAATATCCTATCTTATTCAAGGGGGGTAGGAGCAGCTTGATTCTATGCTGATTGAGCATGTCCCTTTTCGTGGAGAGTGGAACTATTGAATAGTGTAAATAGTGTCTTCTCAAGAATCGCAATAGTTCAACTTATTTCTGCGCAAGACCTAGGGCCATGAAGCGAATCGTTTTAATTGCTGGATTTGAGTCCTTTAATGCAGAGTTGTATCGCAAAGCAGCGGAAGTGGCTCAATTGCGCTGCCCGGATCTGGAGATTCAGGTGTTTAGCGATCGCGACTTGGCTGCTGATCCTGTCAAGGTTGAAACTGCTCTTCAGGGAGCCGATGTTTTCTTTGCCAGCCTGATTTTTGACTATGATCAAGTGCTGTGGCTGCGCGATCGCGTTCAATCCATTCCCATCCGCCTCGTCTTTGAGTCCGCTCTGGAACTGATGAGCCTGACCCAACTGGGTAAATTTGCGATCGGGGATCAACCCAAAGGTATGCCCAAACCCGTTCAGTTCATTCTCAGCAAATTCTCCAATAATCGGGAAGAAGACAAACTGGCAGGCTATCTCAGCTTCCTCAAAACTGGCCCCAAACTCCTGAAATACATCCCGATCGGCAAAGTTCAAGATCTGCGTAACTGGCTGATTATCTATGGCTACTGGAATGCGGGCGGTGCTGATAACGTTGCTGCCCTATTCTGGACTTTAGCCGAGAAATATTTGGGATTAACGATCGGGGATATTCCCCCACCCCTGGAAACCCCCAACATGGGTCTGCTTCATCCCGATTATGCGGGGTATTTTGAGTCACCGAGAGCGTATTTGGAATGGTACTACAGTTTTAAGCTTTCAGTTTTAAGTTCTCAGTTAGAGTCCGAGACTCAAAACTCAAAACTTAAAACTCCAAACTCCAAACTCCAAACTCAAAACTTAGAACTCCCCCTCATCGCCCTGCTTCTCTACCGCAAACACGTCATCACCCGGCAACCCTATATCCCCCAACTGATTCGGGCTTTTGAAGCGGCAGGGCTGATTCCCGTGCCAATCTTCATTAACGGGGTAGAAGGTCATGTAGCGGTGCGGGATTGGTTGACCACGGAGTATGAGCAACAGCAGCGGCAGGCCGGAATTAATGAAACACCATCCCTATCCAAGGAAGCGGTACAGGTAGATGCGATCGTCTCCACGATCGGCTTTCCCCTGGTGGGAGGGCCAGCCGGATCGATGGAAGCCGGACGGCAGGTGGAAGTCGCTAAACGCATTCTCAGTGCCAAAAATGTACCCTATTTCGTCGCCGCTCCTCTGCTGATTCAAGACATCCATTCCTGGACGCGGCAGGGAATCGGTGGGCTGCAAAGCGTGGTGCTGTATGCTTTACCGGAATTGGATGGAGCCATTGATACGGTTCCCCTGGGTGGTCTGGTGGGCGATCGCATTTACCTGATTCCCGATCGGGTGCAGCGACTCACTAATCGCCTCAAACGCTGGATTGAGTTGCACCGGACTCCGAAGAGCGATCGCCGGATTGCGATCATTCTCTACGGCTTCCCTCCCGGTTATGGCGCTACCGGAACCGCTGCCCTGCTGAATGTCCCCAAATCCCTGCTCAACCTGCTGCACGCCCTCAAAGCCGAAGGCTACACCGTAGGCGACCTCCCCGAAGACGGCGAAACTTTGATCGAACAAGTCAGCAAAGCCGATCAAGGGCTGATGGGCTGGCGGGCTAATGGGATAACCAGTGAAAAAGACCCTCATTCCTCATCCCATCATCTCATCACCTCCTCATCCCATCGCCCCATCACCACTGTCTCCGTTCGTACCCTGGAACAGTGGCTTGGCTACCTCCGTACTTACTGGATCGAACGCTGCTGGAAATCTCTCACCGATACAGGGATCAAAACCCTGGAAGACCAATTCCTGCTAGGAGGCGTACAACTGGGCAATGTCTGGATTGGGGTACAGCCTCCGTTAGGCATTTCAGGCGACCCTATGCGGCTGATGTTTGAGCGAGATTTAACCCCCCATCCACAATACGCTGCGTTCTACAAGTGGTTGCAGGAAGAGTTTCAAGCTCATGCTGTGGTGCATTTCGGAATGCATGGCACGGTGGAATGGTTGCCTGGTTCTCCCCTTGGTAACACTGGCTATTCCTGGTCAGATATTCTGCTGGGAAATTTGCCTAATCTCTACATCTATGCCGCCAATAATCCCTCCGAATCGATGCTGGCTAAACGGCGCGGCTACGGCGTACTGATTTCCCATAACGTTCCCCCCTACGGGCGGGCTGGTCTGTACAAAGAGCTGGTCGCCCTGCGAGATTTGATCAGCGAATATCGGGAAGATCCCGACAAAAATTACGTCCTCAAAGAAGCCATCTGTACAAAAGTGATTGACACCGGCCTCTATGCCGATTGCCCCTTTGAAGAAGCCAGACAGTTGGGCATCGAGTTTACCGTTGAAAACATTAACCTGTTCACCCAACAATCCTTTAACCGTTATCTCGTCAAACTCTACGACTATCTACAAGTCCTGGAAAATCGTCTGTTCTCCTCCGGTCTACACATCCTCGGTCAACCCCCTGATTCCGATCAACTTAAAACCTATCTCACAGCTTATTTTGCAGAAGACTTACCAGAAGACTTAATCCAGACTATTGTTGAACAACCTGAAACTATTAATTCTGATCTCACTGCCGAATCCAAAATCCAAAATCTAAAATCCAAAATTGAGGATGCGATCGCCATTCGTACTCTCCTCTCCCAAACCACTGACGAACTCACCAACCTATTGCGTGGACTTAACGGCGAATATATTCCTCCTGCTCCCGGTGGCGACCTACTGCGAGACGGCCCCGGAGTATTGCCCACCGGACGCAACATTCACGCTCTAGATCCCTACCGGATGCCCTCTCCGGCTGCCTATGAACGAGGCCGGGAGATTGCCCAGAAAATTATTCAGCAACACCTGAAGGAACACCACAACACCTATCCCGAAACCGTTGCCGTCATGCTATGGGGACTGGATGCGATCAAAACCAGAGGCGAATCTCTGGGGATTTTGCTGGAACTGGTGGGAGCCGAACCTGTCAAAGAAGGCACCGGACGGATTGTGCGCTATGAATTAAAACCCCTGGCTGAAGTTGGCCATCCCCGCATCGACATTCTCGCCAACCTGTCGGGCATTTTCCGGGACAGCTTTGTCAATATCATTGAATTGCTAGACGATCTGTTCCGTCGGGCCGCAGAAGCGGATGAACCAGAAGACCAAAACTTTATCCGTAAACATGCCTTAGCGCTCAAAGCACAGGGAGTAGACAATGCCTCTGCCCGTCTCTTCTCCAATCCTGCTGGAGATTATGGCTCACTGGTCAATGATCAGGTAGTCGCTTCTAACTGGGAATCGGGAGAGGAACTGGCACAAACCTGGCAGGGACGGAACGCTTTCAGTTATGGACGGCAGGACAAAGGGCAAGCTCGCCCCGAAGTCCTGCAAACCCTTCTGAAAACGACCAGCCGTGTCGTTCAAGAAATTGATTCCGTGGAATACGGACTGACGGACATTCAGGAATACTACGCCAACACCGGAGGTCTGAAAAAAGCCGCCGAGCAACAGCAGGGCCAAAAGGTCGCGGCGAACTTCATCGAAAGCTTTTCCAAAGACACCACTCCCCGCAAATTGGAAGACCTGCTGCGGATGGAATATCGCACGAAGCTCCTGAATCCTAAATGGGCAGACGCGATGGTGGCTCAAGGTTCTGGTGGAGCTTACGAAGTCTCACAACGCATGACCGCTCTGCTGGGATGGGGAGGCACGGCAGACTTTCAGGACTCCTGGGTTTATGATCAAGCCGCCAACACTTATGCCCTCGATCCAGAGATGGCAGAAAAACTACGGAAAGCCAACCCGGAAGCCTTCCGCAACATTATCGGTCGAATGCTGGAAGCTCACGGTCGCGGCTTCTGGAATGCTGATCCCGAAAAACTCGAACAACTCCGCCAACTCTACAACCTTACTGAAGACGAGTTAGAAGGCGTTACAGATTAATCGTAGGAATAGAAAATTTCAGAGCACACAAGGTTGATTTCAGCCATCCGGCTTATGCCAGTTAGGCCTATTTACGCCCTTTGCCTGGATTTCAGAAATCAAGGATGCAATCTTGCCTATTGTGGGGCATCTTCGTTTAGTCTAGCGAATTGATTTTGTGAACCCAGTCTTTTGCGGAGCATCACTATGGATTTAGCATCCTCCACTACGATGGAATTGAGTTCAAACAGCGGTTCTGCTTCCCACAACATCAGCAATTCTTCGGCCACAGCCCAAACTATTCACCACATTTGGTTCATTCGAGGCAAACTCTTAGCGAAACAGGGTTATCACGAAGCCGCTTTGGCTAGCTTCAAGGCTGCCTTAAGAATTCAGCCCAATCACTTGCAAAGTTGGATCTTTCAAGGAGCAGTACTGGCCCATCTGGGACGCTACCCAGCCGCCCTGGCCAGTTTCGATCGCGCCGTCAGCCTCTCACCCGACAACCGGGAGGCCTGGATTTTCCGTGGCGCAATTCTGGCATCTTTAGGACATCCAACTGAATCCATCTACAGCTACAAACAAGCACTCAAGCTGCAACAGCAGGAAGCGGTGATTTGCAAAGATTATCTACTCTGGATGCCAACCGATATGCTGGCAGGTTTGGTGGATTTGGCCGGGTAGACAAGTTGGTCATGGTACGTGTGCGGTAAAGGCGTTCCGCTGGAACGTCTTTACACCAGGGCAGGGGCTGATTGGAGGATGATGTGACGATCGCCATCCAACTTCAGCCAACCTTCTTCCCTCAACTTGCCAAGGAGTCGGGTAACGGTAACCCGTGTGGTGCCAATGGCACTAGCAAGATGCTGATGAGTTAGTCGCACAGTTAAGCGCGTTCCTTGAGGAGAAGGTTGGCCCACTTCCATTTGGAGTAATAACAGAAATTGCCGTAATCGATCCTCAACTCGACGACAACCAGCCATAGCTAACATCGCCTCTGCTTGCCGTAATCGCCGGGCCAAGTGCTGAAAGACTTCCTGCATCAAGCCAGGATGTTGTTGCAACTCTGCCAGGGTTAGACTCATTAAATCAACATCGGACAAAGCGATCGCCTGGTAAGGATAAATCAGGGAAATTGGCAGGCCAAAGGGCATTGAGGGACAGACCAAACCTAGCAGGGCTTCATCGCCATTTGGGTAGAGGGTATTGAGTTGCACCACTCCCCGGCAAACGATCCACAGATCATTGGGATTCATGGGAATGGACTGTCCAGCACGGAACCCCTGCAGAGTGCGTCCCTGATAGAGTTCCTCCAAAAATTGACGCGGATCGGAGTGCTCGCTGGGAGAAGAAAGAGTCGACTGAAGCATAAAAAACTCTCGTTATGAAGCGATGTCGCCTAGACTACAGCCCTCAGATCAAGAGAAGTTAATTTCCAGGTTGGCTTTAGGTTAAGTTTTGGTCATTTATCATTGGCCATTCGCCATTGGCCATTGGCAAAGGTATCCGGCAGTTAAAACCGCGACTACCCTAACGAAGTCTGCCGACGCAGACTCAATACAATCCAGGCTTTAGTAACCTGCGTCGGCAGGTTTTCTCCGGATAGACGCAACTTCAGTCACCAAGGTGACAAAGAGACTTAACTCTCACCCTCCGCCAGGTCAAACAGAACTGTTGTCATATAATGATCGGCCCATTCTTTGCCAAAAGCTTTTTCCAGAACGCGGCGGGTTTTGTCGTTTTGTTGTTGTTTGGTGCAGTAGTTATGCTGCCCTGCAAGAATTTCAGGAGTTTGTTCCGGGGTAGGACGGGTTGCGATCGCCTGCTGGCAGTGAATGTCTAGAAATGCTGACACGCGATCAACAAAAGCGGCCTCTTCTGTGGCATCTGCCGGACGAATAAACAGACAGAAGTCGGAGAAAATGTCTCCCCAGGGCGGTAAATCACGAGGTTGAGAAAAGGTGGGTGCAGGCAACTGGCTCAGGGCAGATTGATAACCCACTGGTAAGGTGCAAGCAGGATTGATAGGAGAGAGATCGGCGATCGCGACACTGATTTGGCCTCGTCCGCCAACCAGATCCGCGCCAAACATGGGCAAGGCATAGTCAGGACGGGGGAACATCACACAATGTAAGATATCCAGATTGGTTCCCACTTTCGCCAGTTCCAGATGGAGCTTACGGAACTGAGGAGTTTGATAACAGCGATTTTCGATCGTCAGTTTTTCGCCTTCCAATCGCCCTTCCACGTAACCCAACTCGGCGGGTAAAGGATAGGGAGAAAGGTCAAGATGGCGATGCCAGGAGGCTTCGATCGCATCTGCCAGCGATCGAAGAGCAGGATGTAACTGGTCGCGGAGGGGCAAAGTAGAAATGTCCATCATTCAACACTACCAGATATTCGATTACACTTGATTCAAGCGTTCGCTTTTCTACATGCCACGGAGTCATTGACTTCACTCC
The DNA here is from genome assembly GCF_052746595.1 of Leptodesmis sp. NCBI lineage: Bacteria > Bacillati > Cyanobacteriota > Cyanophyceae > Leptolyngbyales > Leptolyngbyaceae > Leptodesmis > Leptodesmis sp. The sequence goes on along the minus strand of NZ_JBRAGO010000029.1, from coordinate 15,779 downwards.
CCCCTGTGGCTGCAAACACGTATGACGGAAGTGCCAGATCAAGTGAAAACCTCTATTAGTAGTCCTGAAGCGCAGCACGCCTTATGTTTGTTGCGTTACTACGGGTTTGAACTGACTATGTACACCGTCGAGGAACAGATGGCAGAGTGGTTGGAGCGCTATCCAGCCCGAATGATTATGCAGGCCATTATTGAAGCGCTGTATCAGGGACGGTACAAAACTGTTTCCGTGAATCAGATATTAGCGTTGTGGCAACGTCGAGGTCAAACGATCTGTCATTTTAACGGTGAGTTTGAGCGCCTGGTGGGTGGTAATCTGCCAGTTGCGGTTCAGTCTCCTCCCCCGGTAGAGGAGCCACCCGTCGCCGCATTATCTCCCAAGCCGATCCAGTCCTATCGAGAAATGCTCCTAGAATTACCCAGTGTCAGGGCGGCCTCTAAATTAAAGCGCTTAACAGAAATTCCTTCCCTAAAACTGTCTCAAATTCGGATGATTGAGGAGTCAGGCAACGGTATCAGCAGTGGTAGCCCACCACCCCTAAGCACCATCGCTGAAGTCAGGAATTCTCCTACTGCTGGACTAAAATCACCTGAATTCAAGCTCCACCCTCCGACATTGGATCAATCAGATAAGCCAGATCCGGATCCAGAGCGTGAGTTCAAAGAGTTCAAAGAAGGAGTCGTCTTTGCCCTTAGTTGCGGTTTAGCAGCTCATGCACTCAAACCCAGGATGCGGTTGCTGCTGAGTCGGCTGTATCAAATTGACTGGTTGCAGTTTTGTACCAGTTCCAAGGCGATCGAACAGTTTGTCCCAGCTTTAGAACCGTCTGAGTTTCATAACAAACTGAAAATAGTGGCTGAACCGAGAGAATCGAAACCAAAGTAGGAGTGAGAGGTCATTGGCCATTTCGTCCCTGGGATAGAGGTAGATTGAATTGGGGAGCAAGAGAATAAGCCAATGATGAATCGCTGAGTTGAAACGGAATAAAAGAGCATTATAAAAATCTTGCGCTTGATTCTCGGAATTGTGCTGCCCCCTCTGGGAGTGTTTCTGACTTTTGGAATAGGGCCAACATTGATCATTAATATCTTGCTGACCTTGGTGGGTTGGGTTCCTGGCAGTATTCATGCAGTCTGGGCGATCGCCAAGCACGAAGAACAAATGGCTCCCATCGATCGCGGTGCAGGAATTTAGGACACCAGGCCCGATCGCAGAGCAACGACAGCAGCCTGGGTACGATCGTCCACACACAGTTTGTTCAAGATGTTACGAACGTGAGTTTTGACCGTTCCCATGGAAATGAAGAGTTTCTCTGCGATCGCCACATTGCTGCTGCCCTGGACAATGAGTTCCAATATCTCCATTTCCCGCTCTGTTAGAGGCGATTCTTGCAGGGCCTGTTCTAACTCCGGCTGCAGCGCTTCAATTTCAACCATCTTGGGTTTCTCAACAGGCTTAGACTGGGTATGGAGACGTACCTGCCGCAACACAATCGTCGCGATCGCAGGATCGATCCAGGAGTGGCCCTCATAGGTTTCCTGCAGCGCTTTTACCAGGCAATCGGTACTGATAGCTTTCATGCAATAAGAATCTGCACCAGCCGCAAAAGCAGCCAGTACCAGATCTTCCCGATCATGCATTGTCAGGATGAGAACTTTAATGTCGGACTCTCCCCGAACCGTCTGAAACTGTTTAATTTTACGGGTTAATTCAATTCCGTCCATGTCAGGTAAGCCGATATCCACAATGGCAATGTCGGGACGGGTCGTTTTTACCAGTTCTAACCCCTGTATGCCATTAGCCGCCTCTCCAATCAGATCTATCCCTTCCTGGCGCTTCAAAGCAGCCCGCAATCCTAAGCGGGTTAGATCATGGTCTTCGATTAAGATTACGCGGATCTCAGACATGGTTTCCATTCCCCCACAACATATAGGAAGCCACTCAGTCATCATCAGGGAAGAGATTGAAACTAAATCTCGTTAAAGAACGGTCGTTTTCCAATCAAACAAAATACAGTTCTGGACTTGGACAAGGTTTATATTCAAAACGTCTGGCCGTTCGAAGTCAACCGATGATGGACAACAGGTGACAGAATCAACTGTTTGGCACAAGTACTAATTGTGGGTCTCTTTAAAAGATCCTACTCTAGGTCTATGCCTTTCGGCAGAGAACAGCCCAAAGTTTTGCTGGAAAGATGGACTGGTATGCAGCGGTTTTTCATCCAATTGATTCGGGCCGCGCTGAACGGAAACAGATTGAAGTTGAATTGGTATCAGTCAAAGCCTTACTGACAGAAGTAATTGATTCCTTCACGGTACTAGATTCCTTCACGATCGAAATCGCTTCTGATATGCCTGTCCTGCATACCAAACGGCTTCTTCTGCGACAGGTCTTTGCCAACTCAATCAGCAATGCCGTTAAGCATCACGATCGCTACAATGGCCATCTCTGGATTGATGTGCAGGATCGGGGCGATCGCTATAAATTTAGCGTCACTGATGATGACCCTGGCATTGATCCGGCTTTCCATAAGAAAATCTTTAAAATTGTAGAGTTTTCAGGGGGCGATATTTGGGTAGAGTCTACCAAAGGAGCGGACGCAGCCTTCCATTTCACCTTGCCTAAACCATCTGAAGCTATCTCTTGAACACATCAAATACTAGGAATGTATCTTTCTTATGGTTGAGGCATCGCTGCAAAATCTGTCGCTAAAATGGTTGTAGTATGCGTAACATTCCTTAATAAAACAAATTGTTCATTAAAGCTTATGGAAGATCGATTAATTAACGTCTTGCTAGTCGAGGATGATGAAGTCGATGTAATGAATGTCAAACGGGCATTCAAGCGCAACAATATTACGAATCCACTGTATACGGCTGCTAACGGTCTAGAAGCATTAGCCTTATTACGGAGGGAAAATCCTGCTGTTCCAGCGGTGCCCCCAACTCGTCGTTTAATTTTGCTGGATCTCAATATGCCCAAGATGGGTGGGTTGGAATTTTTGCAGGAACTCCGATCGGATCTAGTATTACGAAATATTCCTGTTGTAGTGCTCACCACTTCTAATGAAGATCGCGATCGCATTGAAGCCTACAACTTAAACGTAGCTGGATATATTCTCAAACCCGTGACCTTTATTAATTTTGTCGAAGTTATGGCGACGTTGAATAAATATTAGGCTCTATGGGAACTGTCCTGCTAGGGCTTGCTGTTTATTATTTAGGTACCTGTGGGATGATTTTGGTTAAGTTAAAAAACATATATAAGAAAATGATCGTTCTCTAGTTGGACTTGGTTTAAACTTCTGCTGAGCCATACTTGCTGCTATGGAAGAGACCTTAAAGATTTTAGTTGTAGATGATGATGAGATAGATCGACTGGCAGTACGCCGTGCCCTTAAATCCGCTGGTTTCTCCGTAGATCTGTTGGAAGCCCGTGATTACAGCACTGCGATCGTTACTTTAAAAAAAGCAGAGTTTGATTGCGTTTTTCTAGACTATCGATTGCCTGATCAAGACGGGCTGGCCTTAGTGCAAGATCTGCGTCAGCAGGGAGTTAAAATTCCTTTAATCGTGTTGACTGGCCAGGGTGATGAACAGATCGCTGTGGATGTTATGAAAGCTGGGGCAACAGATTATTTATCCAAATCCAAAGTGTCTGCAGATACCTTAAGTTATGTCCTGCGGAATGCGTTGCGCTTGTATGAGGCTGAACGGGCGATCGAGTTAGCCAATCAAAAACGAGAACGCCTCAGTCGGGAGCGGAAAGATTTTGTCTATCGCCTCACCCACGATCTGCGAACTCCACTCATCGCTGCTGATCGGATGCTTACGCTGTTCCAGCAGGAAGCCTTTGGGCCAACTTCCCCAGACATGGATGAAGCGATCGCCACTATGATCCAGAACAATCAGAATTTGCTGCAAATGGTCAACACCATTTTGGAAGTCTATCGCCACGATGCTGGCCACAAAAATCTCAAGTTTGCTCCCTGCGATTTGAGTCAGATCATCCGAGACGTAGCTCAGGAACTGTCTCCCTTGGCGGCGAATAAAGGACTGCAATTGACCGTCAACCTAGCTCCAGAAGCTGGCCCCAAACGAGTCACAACAGTAATGGGCGATCGCATGGAACTCCGCCGCCTCGTATGCCATCTGGTCAACAACGCGATTAAGTTCACACAACGGGGCAGCATTGAGATTCGCTTGATTGGCGCATCGATCAAACCCTTGAGTGATACGGATACCAGCAATACCTGGGTGACGATCGAAGTCCAGGATACGGGCTGTGGTATTCCCCCCGCTGACCAGAAGAAACTGTTTGAACGGTTCCGCCAGGGAGAAGGAGACAACCGCCGCGCTGGAAGTGGCCTGGGTCTTTACCTGGCTCACCGAATTGTAGAAGGGCACCAGGGCACGATCGTTGTAGAATCTCAGGTTGGTCAAGGAAGTCTGTTTATCATTCGACTCCCCGTCCAGCAGCCCTGTGATTATGGGAATGGCGATGGCAATGGCAATGGCAATGGGAAACAGGGAGTTTAAGAGTTGCAAGTTAAGAGTTGCAAGCAAGTTAAGAGGATGCTTTAAAGGCCAGTCTCTTTGTCTCCACTCCTCCATTTTCCTCCTTTTTTGCATTTAGATAGAAAGCCACGATCGCTAACCTATTCCTTATGATTGATGCCCAACTGAATTAAATCTGGTGAACTGGCTAATAGAGTAGAGTTAAAAAATTAAAACGATGCGTAAGGTAAACATTGGCCTGACCGACGAGCAACGCAAGGGTGTGTGTGAACTATTGAACCAAGATCTGGCAGATGTGTATCTGTTGCTGATCAAAACTAAGAAGTATCACTGGGATGTGATCGGCCCTCAATTCCGTACCCTGCATGAGCTGTGGGAAGAGCAATACACCACTTTGACCGAAACCGTAGACAGCATTGCTGAACGTGTTCGTCAATTGGGTGGCTTCCCTGTGAGTACCGCAACGGAATTTATCCATCTGGCTTCGATTCAGGAAAACCCTGAAGTGATTCCTAGCGCCACTGACATGGTTTCTCGCCTGATTGATGATCATGAACTGATTATCCGTAACCTGCGGGAACAAGTCGATCAATGTAGTGAAGAATTCCATGATGAGGGAACTGCAGACTTCCTGACTGGCCTGATGGAACAACATGAAGAAATGGCTTGGATGTTGCGCTCCTTCATCGAAGGGGAAGCAATCGCTGCGGATGGGGTACAACCTGGCAAAGCAGTTAAAACTCCTGTTGGCACAGGTTCCCGTTAAGGAGTTAAGTACCGCGTCTTTTTGATTAATTACCCTTGAGTATCAAGACTGGATTTGTCCAGTCTTTTTTCTTTATAGGTTAACTGCCAATCTTGGAATGTTCCCCGCAGCCCACTATACTGAGCTTTGAAGATTGAGCTTTGACGATGGCTTTCCGTTAGCCTCCTCAAACTGCTGTGTACCTTAGGAACTTCCGTTATGACAACTACTGGCGATCGCTTCCCTATTGACCTTGGCGCTTACCAGGCCATTCGTCTGGATCCCACCAAGCCCACCCTGACCGACGATGAACGGAAGGCTCTGCAAGCAAATATTCAACTTTGTCGAGATGCGATCGTATTTTTTACCGCCACAGGCGCGGCCAGAGGGGTAGGTGGACATACGGGCGGCCCTTACGACACCGTCCCAGAGGTGATGATTCTGGATGCGCTGTTCCGGGGAGCGCCCAACCAGTTCGTTCCCATCTTTTTTGATGAAGCTGGACATCGGGTCGGCACACAATATCTGATGGCCGTCCTGCATGGAGATCTGCCAGCAGAACAACTGATGCATTACCGGGTCGCTGGCTCTAAATTACCCGGACACCCGGAACTGGGGTTGACTCCTGGGGTGAAATTCAGTTCCGGTCGCCTGGGACACATGTGGCCCTACATCAACGGGGTAGCAATGGCAAATCCTGGAAAGACTGTATTCTGCCTAGGATCGGATGGCTCCCAGCAGGAAGGGAATGATGCCGAAGCGGCTCGTCTGGCCGTAGCCCAACACCTGAACGTGAAGCTAATCATCGACGACAATGATGTGACGATCGCAGGCCATCCCTCTAAATATCTGCCTGGCTTCAGCGTCGCCAAAACTCTGATTGGTCATGGGATGAAAGTGCTGGAAGGCGATGGAGAAGACCTAGATGGACTGTATAGCCGGATTTACGAAGCGGTCAGTACCCCAGGGCCGATCGCCGTAATCAACAAGCGCCCCATGTGCGTCGGCATTCGTGGGCTAGAAGGCTCTAACCACGGTCATGATGTAATTTCGGTAGAGAAGGCGATCGCCTACCTGGAAGACCGGGGCCACAGTGCCGCCGTAGATTATCTGAGAAATATTCAAAAACCCAAGCAGACCTACACCTTCATCGGCTCTGGCGACAAGTGGGACTCCAACCGCAATGTGTTCGGAGATGCCGTAGTCGGAATTCTCGGTCGGATGAGTGAGGAAGAGCGCAAAGCCAAAGTCGTCGTCATTGATAGTGACCTGGAAGGTTCCTGTGGCTTGAAAAAAATCCACGATGCCCATCCCGAAGTGTTTATCCCTTCTGGAATTATGGAGCGGGGCAACCTCTCTGCTGCAGCGGGATTTGGCATGGAAAAAGGCAAACAGGGCATCTTCGCCACCTTTGCCGCTTTCCTGGAAATGTGCATCTCCGAAATCACCATGGCCCGGTTGAACTACTCTAACCTGCTATGCCACTTCTCCCACTCCGGCATTGATGACATGGCCGACAATACCTGTCACTTCGGCCTCAACAACTTTTTTGCGGATAACGGCCTGGATGACGGCTATGAAACCCGCCTCTACTTCCCTGCCGATGCCGCTCAGATGAAGGCCTGTGTGGAAGCGGTATTCTTTGATCCCGGTCTGCGGTTCATCTTCTCTACCCGTTCCAAAACCCCCAATATCCTGGATGCCCATGGCAACAGTCTGTATGGTGGCGATTACAAGTTCGTCCCTGGTAAGGATGAAGTCGTGCGGGAAGGCACAGCGGGGTATGTCGTGGCCTTCGGTGATGCACTCTACCGGGCGGTGGATGCAGTCGATCGCCTGAAACAAGAAGGGATTGATGTTGGCCTGATTAACAAACCCACCCTGAATGTGGTGGACGAAGCGGTTCTGAACCAAATTGGCAAATCTCCCTTCGTCCTCGTCGTTGAAGCTTTCAACCGGAAAACAGGTCTGGGTAGCCGCTTTGGTTCCTGGCTTCTGGAGCGGGGTTTAACTCCCAAATTTGCCTACCTGGGCACCCATAAAGAAGGCTGTGGCGGCCTCTGGGAACAGTATCCTTACCAGGGCATTGACCCAACGGGGATTATGAAGAAGGTGAAGGAACTGGTGGGATAAATGAATTGTCTTACCTGTGTATTGCTGACTACATCTGTCTTTCGCAGGAGATCCCATCCAGCCATATCCTGCTCGTCAGCCTCTCTTAACATTTTGTATCAATTCCCCCAGGGCTGAATTATGGGAATGCATACACACAATGTAATAATTACTTGTGAGAAGGCTTAACAGGCTGAGTACTCAACTTTGTCCAAGCCCAGCATCATAATTGCTCTGGCAAGAAAACCCCGGTTTTCTAACTGGGCTTGATCTAGCTTCTGCTTCGTATATTCTCGACCGATCCTTAATACCGCTTTACATTCTCATGACTCAACTCTCTGGATCCTCCGACGTACCCGATATGGGGCGTCGCCAATTTATGAACCTGTTATTGGTAGGTGCGGGCGGCGGCGCTGTTCTAGGTATGCTCTACCCCGTCGTTAAGTACTTTATTCCCCCATCCAGTGAAGCAGCTGGGGGTGGTGTAACTGCCAAAGATGCACTCGGCAAAGATGTGATTGTGAGTGAGTTTTTGGCTACTCACAATGCCGGAGATCATGTTCTAGCTCAAGGTTTGAAGGGTGATCCGACCTATATCATCGTGAAAGAAGATAAATCGATCGCCGACTTTGGCCTGAATGCGGTCTGCACTCACTTGGGCTGTGTGGTGCCCTGGAATCCCAACGAAAACAAGTTCATGTGCCCTTGCCACGGCTCTCAGTACAATAGTGAAGGCAAGGTCGTCCGGGGACCTGCTCCGCTGCCTCTGGCGCTGGTTCATGCGACTGTGGAAGATGACAAAATCGCCTTTACTCCCTGGACAGAAACTGATTTCCGCACAGGTGAAGATCCCTGGTGGACCTAATTTTCCTTGCTACTGGTGTATTTAACTGACATGAGAACACGTTCTATTCAAGAAGTTTTGCTCCCAGGGACGGCTACCCTGAAGCGGGCTGTAACTCTTGCGATCGCCACCCTGGCAGTGTTGTTAGTGAGCAGCCTTGCCTTTCCCCAAACAGCCACCGCTTATCCGGCTTTCGCCCAGCAAGCTTATGACAATCCCCGTGAAGCAACAGGTCGGATTGTCTGTGCCAACTGCCACCTGGCGGCCAAGCCAACTCAGGTAGAAGTTCCCCAATCGGTGCTGCCGGACTCTGTCTTTGAGGCGGTTGTTAAGATTCCCTACGACACCAATTTGCAGCAGGTAGTTTATGGCGGAGCCAAAGCACCGCTTAACGTAGGAGCCGTGTTAATGCTTCCCGAAGGCTTTAAGCTGGCACCCGAAGATCGAATTCCCGAAGAAATGAAGGAAAAGGTGAAGGACGTTTACTTCCAGCCTTACAGCGAAGATAAGGAAAACATTCTCGTAGTAGGCCCCCTTCCGGGTGAGCAGTACCAGGAGATTGTGTTCCCCATCCTGTCTCCCGATCCTAAGGCAGATAAGTCTATCCACTTTGGCAAGTATCAGATTCATGTGGGCGGCAATCGGGGCCGAGGCCAGATTTATCCCAATGGTGAAAAGAGCAATAACACGGTCTTTAATGCTTCTGCGGCTGGCACGATTACCAAGATTGCCAGGACAGATGACAACGGCTACGAAGTGACGATTCAAAAAGCTGATGGCAATACAATCACGGAAGCAATTCCTGCAGGGCCAGAGTTACTGGTTTCCGAAGGACAGCAAGTGGCTTCTGGTGAAGCGTTGACCAATAATCCCAACGTGGGCGGCTTTGGTCAGGTAGATGCGGAGATTGTCCTGCAAAGCCCGAACCGCATTCTGGGTCTGCTAGCATTCTTTGGCATTGTCATCCTGACTCAAATCATGCTGGTACTCAAGAAGAAACAGGTCGAGCGCGTTCAGGCTGCAGAAATGCAGTTTTAGAATAGCGGTTCTCACTCTACGGCATTGTTTCCTGATATATAAAAATCATGCAAAAAGAGGCAGAAACTCTGCCTCTTTTTCTTCATTTTGGAGCCTGATTTTTTAAGAAGATGGGATGGCTAAATCACCTAAGAAGGAACCCTGATTCCGTTCTTGTTTCTTAGCAAGACCGTGGAATCCAACGTGCCCCTGACCCCGCCGATCGTCTTGGGCCTCCGATCGAGGAAGGTGGAGAATAGGCGAAGTGCCCCAGATTTTCCTGGTTTTTACTGAGCGATGACATTGATATAAAACTGGTTTGAGTCGAGGAGTAAAGTTTTTCAAGATTAATTCTCGAAAAAGGAGCTAATTGAGTGCCAGCAATCAGCATTATTACGTAAAATGCTCTCTTTTTAATTACATTCATAACTCTAGATAACACCTTGTGTCCTTCATTTTAGAAAGAACTATGGAGAATGAACGGTAAATATGCGGATAGTTTATGAAGAAACTGTAAAGTTAGCTGTCGGGTCTACAACAGCGATCGCTTTTTCCGCTCTCTGCATTCTGGCTTTCCGAAAGAGGAAATCTCCTTAGCTTCACTATTAACCCGTTGGGGTACTTGACGCATTTTTGATCATCCTGCTAGGGTCAAAGTAAGAAATTTATTTCCTCCAAGCAATCCGATGCTGAATCGCGCTTTTTACTTTTACTTTTGGCGTTCCCGGTTCACTTAGAGTGAAGCGAGTTACTTGCTATTTCTCTGAGTGAGCCGCAGCATCCAGTCTGCGGCTTTTTAATTAAAGCCTGTTCAAGTTTAGAGATTTAACTTTTCTGATAACAAACTTTGACTTGCGAACTATACTCAGTTCACGGTTCTACCCCATCATGATGCAGCAACACAGTTGGTTTTTCGGTTTTTATTTTTGGGCCAGGGAATCACCCGGGTAAGGTCGTTGTACATTCATGATGCTGCCCGGGACCAACTAGTTCCGGGCTTTTTGTTGATTTGTTTCCATTGTCCACCATCTACTCATTACCTTAGGAGCCATCACTGTGTTAGAAGCAAAACTGACCACTAAAACCCATGCTGATCACCGTACTGTGGTCAATTTATCCCATCAGGTTGCGATCGGCGGGTCGGCGATTGTCGTCATTGGCGGCCCCTGTACTGTCGAAAGCGTAGAGCAAATGGAGCGGGTTGCGCAATCGCTCTCAACCGTTTCAATTAGCGCTCTTCGGGGAGGTGTGTATAAGCCACGTACCTCCCCTTATAGTTTCCAGGGCATGGGAGTGGATGGCCTACGCATTCTGGCCTCAGTGCGGCAGGCTTATGGTTTACCTGTAGTCACGGAAGTGATGTCGATCGCCCAGATTGAAACCGTTTCCGCCTATGCCGATATGCTGCAAATTGGCAGCCGCAATATGCAAAACTTCGAGCTATTAAAGGCTCTGGGAACTGTGGCCAAGCCAATTCTCTTAAAGCGGGGATTGGCGGCCACGATTGAAGAGTTTGTTATGGCCGCAGAATATATCATGGCGCATGGCAATCCGAATGTGGTGTTGTGTGAGCGCGGCATCCGCAGTTTCGATACCTATACTCGCAATGTCCTGGATCTGGGAGCAGTAGTTGCCCTGAAGCAATTAACCCACTTACCCATAATTGTCGATCCCAGTCATGCTGCTGGAAAACGAGAGCTAGTACCCGACCTGGCCCGTGCCGCGATCGCTGCTGGAGCCGATGGCCTGATCATTGAATGCCATCCGGAGCCAGAAAAATCGGTTTCTGATGCCCGACAAGCATTATCTTTGGAAACCATGCAGAATCTGGTGCAAAGTATAGCCGCGATCGCAGCAGCAGTAGGGCGATCACTCCACCACCCCCCTGTGGCTTCCAATCAATTGGTCGCGATCAGATAGCCCATTTGACTGCGGAGGCAGTCCCCCGCATCTAGATGCGGGGGACTGCCATTTAAGCTAGTTTGTGCCTTCGTGGTGAATCAAGGGGATTTACCTTCAAATCTGAACCAGACTTTTCGTGAGAGTACCCTGAAATGGTTGCAGCAAGGTTGCCAGAATTTTTTCTACCTGGCTAATGTGGTACTCAATCGGATCAATTCGTAAAACAGTCTGTTCAAGTATCAAAAATTTCCAGGTTGTTCCGCTCGCTACAGCCCCATAAATCATTGGTGTGTTGTTGCTTTCCCTGTAATTGAAGATCTAAGCCGCTACCACTGAGGCTGCACATTGGCTTAATCCTCCAATAGTGTAAAGTCCCTGTACGCCATAAATCATTTCTAAAACTTGCTGTTGCTGTTGCCTTACATTCCAATTCCAATATGCGATCGCTCTGCTCCCTACGCTAGTGCAGGTTGGTTGTTGACTGCCAGTTGCTTGTTGGTAAATTTCAAGCGATCGCCCACTAAATCGATCAAAATCGTGTCGCCTTCGGTGAAGGTATTGTCCAGGATTTTGGTGGCGATCGGGTTTTGTAACTCCCGTTGAATGGCGCGTTTTAGGGGACGAGCACCGTAAGTCGGATCGTATCCCACTTCAGCAATATAGTCCTGAGCGGCAGGGGTAATTTCCAGGCGAATCTTTTGGTCGGCCAACATCGCCTGAATTTTCTGAATTTGCAGGCCAACGATCTGACTCAGTTCACTGCGACCCAGAGCATGGAAGATGATCAGGTCGTCCACCCGGTTGAGAAATTCAGGCCGGAAGTGCTTCCGGAGCGCCTGCATGACTCGTTTCTGCATTTCCTCGTAGCGATCGTCGTCTCCCGAAATATCCAGAATGTGTTCACTGCCAATGTTGCTGGTCATGACAATCACGGTGTTGCGGAAATCCACCATACGGCCCTGGGAATCCGTAATCCGCCCATCATCCAGGACTTGCAGCAGAATGTTGAACACATCCGGATGAGCCTTTTCCACTTCATCTAGAAGCACGACGGAGTAAGGATGGCGACGCACCGCTTCCGATAGCTGGCCACCTTCTTCATAGCCCACATAGCCAGGAGGAGCACCAATCAAGCGAGCGACGGAATGCTTCTCCATGTATTCCGACATATCCAGCCGTACCAAGGCATCATCAGAGTCAAACAAAAATTGGGCCAGGGCGCGAGCCAGTTCCGTCTTCCCGACTCCCGTTGGCCCCATGAACAGGAAGGAGCCGATCGGACGCCCCAGATCCTTCATTCCGGCACGGGCACGGCGAATGGCGGCAGCGACGGCTTCCACGGCTTCATGTTGACCGACTACTCGTTGATGCAGATGATGTTCCAGGTTGAGTAGCTTCTGCCGTTCCGATTCTAGCAGGCGATTGACAGGAATCCCTGTCCAGCGGGCGACAATTTCAGCAATGTCGGACTCTGTAACCTGTTCTCGCAGCAGGGTAGAGCCACGGGATTGAATTTCCAGCAATTTGGCTTCCTGTGCTTCACGATCGCGCTGCACTTTCTCCAACATCCCGTACTTCAGTTGGGCAGCAATGTTCAGGTCATGGGCCCGTTCGGCCTGTTCGATTTGAACCCGTAAATTTTCTTCCTCTTCCTTCAGTTTTTTAATCGCTTCCAGTAGTTGCTTTTCTCCCTGCCACTGGCTGCTCAGGGTTTCCTGCTTACTTTGCAAGTCACTAATTTCCTGCTCAATCCGTTCCAGACGATCTTTCGAGACACGAGTGGAGGCCAGCATACCCAGTTGGTCTTCGCCTTTCAGGGACAGCTTTTCCATTTCCAACTGCATCAGGCGACGTTCAATATCTTCCAGTTCCGTGGGTTTGGAGGTAATTTCCATTTTCAACTTGGCGGCGGCTTCATCTACCAGATCGATCGCTTTATCGGGCAGGAAGCGATCGGCAATATAGCGAGACGACAAGGTTGCCGCCGCTACCAGAGCAGAGTCAGTGATTTTGACCCCGTGGTGAACCTCGTAGCGTTCCTTCAAGCCACGCAGAATAGAAATAGTGTCCTCAACACTGGGTTCATCCACAAACACCTGCTGGAAGCGCCGCTCTAAAGCCGCATCTTTCTCAATGTATTTGCGATATTCATCCAGGGTCGTGGCACCAATACAACGCAGTTCCCCACGAGCAAGCATCGGTTTCAGCAGATTTCCGGCATCCATGGCACCCTGCGTAGAGCCAGTGCCAATCACGGTATGCAGTTCGTCGATAAACAGGACAATCTGCCCATCAGAGTGAATCACTTCCTTGAGCACCGATCGCAGCCGATTCTCAAAATCACCCCGGTACTTGGCTCCAGCGATCAGGGATCCCATATCCAGGGTGATCAGGGTACGGTTTTTCAGGGATTCCGGGACATCGCCTTTGACGATTCGCTGGGCCAACCCTTCGGCGATCGCTGTTTTCCCCACACCCGGTTCGCCAATCAGCACCGGATTATTTTTGGTGCGACGGGATAGAACCTGCACCACCCGACGAATTTCTTCATCCCGGCCAATCACCGGGTCAATCTTGCCAGCCTTGGCCTGCTCGGTCAGATCTCGTCCATACTTTTCCAGTGCGCCATAGCGGGATTCCGGGTTCTGGTCGCTGACTTTCTGGCTGCCCCGCACCTCTTTAATCATGGCTTCTAGCTTGCGGGGATTCAGTTCGTAAGTGCGGAGTACCCGTAATCCCAAACGGGGATCCACGGCAAAGCCCATCAGCAGATGATCAACCGAGATGAAATCATCCTGCCATTTAAGGCGGGTTTCTTCAGCGCGATCGAGCATCACATCCAGGTTGCGCCCCAGGTAAAGCTGATCGGCATTAGGAACCTTGGGTTGCCGTCGGGTAAAGTCTTCAATCTGTTGAAACAGGCGGGCCTTATCCACTCCGGCTTTGGCGAATACTTTTGTTGCCAACCCGTCCTGCTGTTCCAACAGGGAAATCATTAAATGTTCAACTTCCAGTTGCTGCTGTTTGTAGCGACGCACCACATCTTGAGCTTGAACGATCGCTTCCCATGCCTTGTCTGTAAACTTATTCGGGTCAGTTGGCTGCATCTTTGAATAAAGAGTTCAAGTAGAAATACGTATTGCTGAGCTTTCAGTATAACTGAGGGGAGGGGGGGATAGAGGTGGAACTACAAGGGTAAACCAATAGGGCTAATCATAAGGGCAAATTACCTAAAACGAAAAATTCATGCGCACCACCCATTCAAAAATCGTGTCGATCGCCCGATTATTAGGATTGGCAACAATTAAAAAGGCTGGACTGAAAATCACACTGTCGTTGAGGTTAAAGCGGTAATAAGCTTCAAAGTTGGTTTGAGTCGCGTTTCCCAGGTCACTGGTTACAAACGGTTGCCCGATCGCCAAACCCGCCACGGATCCCGGAATCACAATATTGCGAATCGTGCCCCCCAACGCCCAGGTGATGGGAGTCAGGGAAAGCTGCTGATCCAGCACGGTATTAAAACCTGCATAGCGACCAATTCCGAATCGTCCAAAGGCAGCAAACTGGCGGTTGAAGGCCCACTCAACGTTCAAACCTCCAGCATTAATCGCCACCCCGTTAACGGTGGCACTGGTGTATTGCAGGCGGGCTACCAGAGTTGGATTGAAGGAGTATTCCAGTTCCACGCTACCCTGGTTGCGATCGCCAAACAATCCTCTTTGGGTGGAACCGCCGCCGGGACTGCTGGCATCCGCCGCTACATATAACCCCTTTAAGATCAGGGATGGCGTGAATGCCCAGGCGATCGCGGCTCCTGCCCCTCCCGATCGATCCACCGGATTTTGCACAATCAGCGGATTATTCATGAAAAAGCTGGAGGAAAAGTTCTCCAGAGAATCATTAGCAAAGCGGTTGTAATCAATGAAATCTCTGGGGTTGAGGCGACCACCCACAGTCAAATTGAGATTTTTGGCAGGCGCAAAGGTGTAATACAACTTGCTGATGCGAACGGTATTGGGATAGCTGACAAAGTCTAAACCACCTCCGTCGGCTAGTAGACCGAATGTTCCCAGGAGGTTAGGGCCACGGGTTGATTGAGCTTTGCTGATAGCATCTCCCCCATTATTTCCAGCTTCCAGCTCAGTCCGCAGCAGATCGGTTCCGGTAAAGCTGGTATTCAAGTCCAGACGAATTCGCATGGGAATAGTGCTGTTGGCATTGCTGCCATCAGTCAGTCCAGCCACCAGTTCTCCTTTTAATTGGGTCGTAGTAGAAAACTGGTGTTGCTCCAGGGTGCCGATCTCCGTTTCCAACTTCTGCACGCGACTGTCAATACTCCCCAGAGTATTGTCGTAGGAGTCCTGAAGCCGCCTGATAGTGGCAAAATCTTCCCGGATGCGACCAATTTCCCCAGAGATAAAATACTGCTCGATTTGAGTAATGACTGCATTCATCACGGTCGCAAATTCGTATCGAGTCAGGGGTCGATTCCCGTGAAACGTGCGATCGGGAAAGCCCGTCATCACCTCATACTTTTCTACCAGAGCTTTTAGTGCCTGATAAGCCCAATCACCTGGCTGCACGTCGCTTAGTTCGTTCACTGATCGCAGTCGATCCATGGGGACGTCCTGGGTGAGGGGAT
>NZ_JBRAGO010000028.1:0-44330 GCF_052746595.1 Leptodesmis sp. | reverse complement strand
TTAACTAGAAGGCAGCTTAAGGATTTCCACGGGAGGGCTAATTATGTCTCATGACATTGCAGACTGCCCTAAATGCAAACAGTGTGACCTTGTGCTAAAGAAAAATGGCGAGTGGGAGTGTCTGAATTGTCGGTATAGGCACAAAATCCTGAAAACGGAATCAGCGGGTTCAGAGACTCAGACAGATGCCATGACACTATTAGTAGCTACGTTTGTGGTTGCCCTGTTTATTCTGTTTGCGATCGTTGGTGTATAAATGGAGAGGTGGTCGGTATGGACTCTACTCAAAGTGATCTGCAACAACTGGCTACACAAATCTTAGCTGGACTGTTAGCCAATCCTCACGTCTATCCCAGTGTCAGTGATGAACGCTCTAACGGCCAGCAGGAACAGGATTTGATTTTAATGGCGATTGAAATGGCTGAACAACTCATACAAAAAGTTGAAAACAGAAGCCATTAAAGCTCCACCATTTAACACCCAAAAGTTCTTATATAGGATGTGTTAGCGCCATGTAACGCATCACTTTTGGATTAGAAACTTTGCAGACGCTACTCTTTTAAGCACTACCCGTCTTCCACCCCCTTGATCATGCACCGACCCATCAGAAGTGCGAATTTGAGGCTGGGGCGATCGGCCAAAAATCTCCGCAAAGAACTGTCGCATCGCGGCAAACGATCGCTTATCTGCTGCAGCATCATAGGCCGCTCCTTTGGATGGATCGTTGCCTGCGTCCGGATTGGTGAAGCTATGCACTACCCCCCCATAGGAAATCAGTTGCCAGTCCACTCCCGCATTCGTCATCTCTTTTTCAAATGCCTGTACCTGAGCAGGAGGAACATAAGGATCGCTGGCTCCATGCAGTACCAAAACCTTTCCCTTGATATTCTTGGCATCTGCTGGATTGGGCGTATCCAGGTTGCCATGAAAGCTGACGACACCAACCACCGGAGCACCACTACGAGCCAGTTCTAGAACAGTGCCGCCACCGAAACAGTAGCCGATCGCCGCAATTCGATTTGGGTCTGTTAATGAATTTTGTTGCAATATAGCCAACCCAGCGTTTGCCCGATCGCGCATCAGGGGACGATTGGAACGGTAAATGGTAGCCTGAGTCGCTGCGTCTTTAGGATTGGTGGGACGAATGCCTTTGCCGTACATATCGATCGCAAATGCCACATAACCCAACTTGGCTAACTGTTCCGCCCGTCGTTTTACATAGTCGCCCAACCCCGTCCACTCATGTACCACCAGCACACCGGGGCGTTTCCCCTGCACCGCATCATCATAAGCCAGATAGCCTTCCAGCACGATACTGCCATGTTTGTACTCTACGACCTGAGTTTTCACCTCTGCCAGAACTGCCAGGGGAAGCATCATTACAGCGATCGGCGCAATTAAGGCAGACAGAACCACTTTCATGCTGACACTCCAAGTTATCATCCAGCCTTCACTATACTGGAGCGATCGCAAATTTCTACGCTGGTAATAGACTTCACCCTCCAATCGATAGATCTCAAAGGGGTGGAATACCATTTTCCTCGCCATATCTACCCCAAAATACCAGGCCGTCCGCTCTGCCCACAGCAACGCCAGAGAAAACAGCAGCAGGTTGGGCAGTAAATTCTGATCTTCGTTATCCATAGGAGTATCGTCAGACTCCAAATCACTCTCAAATAAGAATCTGGACACCCAATTCGGATGTCCAGAGTTGCCGGGTATTTGGTTAACGATCGCACGAGAAGGCTACTTCACAATTCCCAGTACTTCAGTTGCAACCGGTCTGGGAAGTTGAGGAGCCACCGAGAGCTGGGAAAACAGTTGGATGGGTTGTTGAGCGATCATGGAAACAGCATGACGAGCGTTAGTAGCAACTTCAACCGTCTTGACATCATACGTTTGAGTCAGCAGTTTAGGATAGACCCCGATCGCAATCACAGGCACCAGCAGACAGGCAGTAATAAAAACCTCGCGTGGCTTGGCATCCCAGAGATCGCCACTGGTAGCCAGCTCTAGATTTTCCTTACCGTAAAACACTTCCCGCAACATAGAGAGCAGGTAGATGGGAGTGAGAATTACGCCCACGGCAGACAGCAACACGACAACCACTTTGAAGGTGGAGGTATAGGAATCACTGGAAGCCATGCCCAGGAACACCATCAATTCGCTGGCAAATCCGCTCATACCGGGGAGGGCAAGGGAGGCCATCGAACCGATCGTGAACAGGGCAAATACGGTAGGCATGGTTTTTGCCAAGCCACCCATTTTGTCCATCATCAAGGTGTGGGTGCGATCGTAGGTGACACCCGCCAGATAGAACAGTGCAGCCGCAATCAGACCATGAGACAGCATTTGCAACACGGCTCCGCTCAAACCCACTTCGGTGTAAGAGGCAATCCCTAGCAGCACAAAGCCCATGTGGGAAATGGAAGAGTAAGCCAATCGCCGCTTCAAGTTCTGTTGCGCGAAGGAAACCAGTGCCCCGTAGATGATATTGACAATTCCGAGAATTACCAGCACAGGAGCAAAATACACATGGGCATGGGGCAGCATCTCTAGATTCATGCGAATCAGTGCGTACCCACCCAGCTTGAGCAGCACCCCAGCCAGGATCATGGAGACTGGCGCAGAGGCTTCACCGTGAGCATCAGGCAACCAGGTATGGAGGGGAAACATCGGCAGTTTCACACCATAAGCAATCAGCAAGGCTGCATAAATCAGCAATTCGAAGGGCAGGGAGTAATCCTTTAAGCCTAACTGCTGCATATCGAAGGTGACATTACCGCCGTAGAAGGCCATTGCCAGCCCCGCCATCAGAATGAAGATTGAACCAACTGCTGTATAAAGAATAAACTTGGTGGCTGCATACAGGCGTTTCTGTCCACCCCAAATGGAGATCAGCACATAGACGGGAATTAACTCTAACTCCCACATCAGGAAGAAAAGGAGCATATCTTGGGCGCAAAAGACCCCAATCTGAGCACTGTACATGGCCAGCATCAGAAAGTAGAAGAGGCGGGACTTCTGCTTCACATTCCAGGCCGCCATCATGGAGAGGGTCGTTACCAATCCGGCCAGTACCACTAGAGGCATGGAAATCCCATCCACGGCCAAAGACCAATTCAGGCCCAGTTGAGGCAGCCAGGCGTAAGATTCGGATAACTGAAATCCAGAATTCGTAAAATCATAGCCCCGCCAGAATGCATAGATAATCAGGGCGAAATCAATCAGACCAACGGAGAGTGCATAGTAGCGAATTGTTTTTCCGTACTTGTCGGGGAGTACTGGAATCAGGAGAGAAGCTACCAGGGGCAGCAGAGTAATGGTCGTTAACCAGGGGAAATGCGTACTCATTTTAAGAAGTTACACAAGGGTCGTGGAGGATATGGGCGTTGAGGATGCTGGCTCACAACCAAAAGCAACCAACGCTTAATCCGTTAAGGAACCCTATCCCAAGTGGAGGACTGGAACGAACCAGACGCGCTTGCGATGAATCACTGAACTAGTTGGGGTAGTCACTGAGGTGCTCTGTTTGGTAATTGGAGAGTGACAGCGGCATTTCATAAACCCCGAAGGTTCCCTTGACAGACTAAGCCAACGTCAGGTGAAAGCTCATGTGAACATTTACCTAACGACTATGTTACCCAACTTAATTAAGATATGTAAACTTTTTAGGACTTCTGACAATATTTTGTTGTTATAAATTTTTTCAATTTTCTAGACAAACTTCTATACCTTGTTGAAGGGCGTTTGAAAGTTTGAAAGTATCCGGCGGTTAAAACCACGACTACACTCACAAAGTCTGCCGATGCAGACTCAAAAAATCAAGGTTTTCAGTAACCTGCGTCGGCAGGTTTTCTCCGGATAGCTGCGACTTCAGTCGCTAGGGCGACTTTAAAACATCCTTAGGATCATATATTTCACAAGGTTTGGATGACCAATAGCAATGTCGCCACTTTATTGTCCTAGTGCTTTCAGGATTCGTTGAAGTTCTGAAAGGAATCCTCTTCGGGGAGTCTGGTCTGCTCCCAAAGCCTTACTGAAAATTTGATCTAATTGTTCTGCGTTGGGCTTTAAAGGTTCTTCGGCACAGAGTTGATAACCTTCGCTGGTTTCCAGCCAAACTTGCCAGGGGGAGGGATAAGAGCGCAACAAGGCCGCACCTTCTAAAGGTTTGATGTAGTAACACGGCTCGATCGTGTTGAGGAAACGCTCCCGTAATTTCCGGGCTGCATAGCCAATGCCAACGGTGCCAACATCTTCCAGGCGAGGATTGAATAAGATGACCGGGCGATCGCCTGCTGCATTGCACATCTGCTCAACTAAATTCACTTCTACTGAAGACGGAGCCACAAACAGAAAGATTTGATCCTCCGGCTGAATCAATTCTTCTACCAGGTTGGTTTGTCGGGAACCCGCAATGTCAATGCTTTGAATAGGGTGAGGAAGCTCACCCCAGTCGCGTCTGGCTAAAGCAGCGGCTCCAGCATCCGTAAAAAAGATCTTTAAACCAAAACCATAATCGGCCAGTGCTGGAAGATACTGAAAAGCCGGTTCCATCGGTTTCAGTTCAGGGATGGCCAGTTCCACCTGTAGCCGTGTATATCCGGCTGCTATAGCCGCCTGAGTTGCTGTGCGGGCTTGAGCGATCGCGTCATCTAATGTTGTCGGGAAGTCAGTCATGCGTTTGTTACAACGTGAGGGACTGCGGGTTGGTTTCAATTAACTGAGCCAGATCCTTGAGGAAAGCAGCGGCATGGGCACCGTAAATGATCCGGTGATCGCAGGTAATGTTCACTTTCATTTGTCGCTTCACGCCCAACATGCCATCTTCGTTAGCTACCACAGCAGGGAGAGAGGCTCCAATAGCCAGAATTGCGCCAGTTCCGGGGGGAAGAATGGCCTCAAAGCGATCGACTCCAAACATGCCCAGATTCGATACCGTAAAGGTTCCCGTGCTGTACTCCTCTGGTTGTAGCTGTTTAGTTCTGGCGCGATCGACCAGATCCTTCCAGGTTCGCGACAGGGTATAAATATCCTGCTTATCTGCATTCTGCAATACAGGAGTAATAAGTCCGCCATCTTCCATCGCCACGGCCAGAGCTACATTGATGGACGCGGGATAATTGATGCTCTGGTTCACAT
The DNA here is from genome assembly GCF_052746595.1 of Leptodesmis sp. Taxonomy (NCBI): domain Bacteria; kingdom Bacillati; phylum Cyanobacteriota; class Cyanophyceae; order Leptolyngbyales; family Leptolyngbyaceae; genus Leptodesmis; species Leptodesmis sp. Next base: position 39,185 of record NZ_JBRAGO010000028.1, on the reverse strand, counting down.
AACTGGCATTCAACAGGGGATGCTTCTGCAGAGTAACAGCTACGGCCTTTGCCAACAGCACCGTCATTGTCACACCTTTGGACTTAATTTGTTTGTACAAAGCATCCAGATTGTCGGTTGTAATCGTGTAGCCGACATGATAGGTGGGAGCTTCCAGGCTGGTCAGCATGTTCCGCACAACCGCATTCTGCAGGGTAGTTAATGGAACTTGCTGTCCAGCAACAGCCGCAACCGAAGCCAGAGGAGTGGGTCGCAGCGGTTGGGTAGCGGTGGCGATCGCAGGAGCGGTGGGAGTTGGGGGAACTGCGGGAGTTGGGGCAGGAGTAGCAATTTTACCTGCTGCCGCTTCCACATCCTCGGCCACAATCCGACCGTGAGGCCCACTACCTCTCAAGGTAGCCAGGTCTACTTTTAAGTCTTTAGCCAGTTTCCGGGCACGGGGAGACGCGATAATCCGACCATTCTTTGATCCAGCCCCATTATCAGATGTAATCACGGGAGCTTCTACAGCAACCTTTGCCGAGGAGGAAGCCGCTTCTTTAGCGGAGGAAACACTGGCGGCTTTCGGTTGAGTCGTTCCCTGTTGTTGGGCCGTGGTAATTTCTGCTTCAGTTTCTGCAATCAGGGCGATCGCTGCTCCGACAGGGGCAGTTTCGCCTGCTGGAACTATGATCGTCGCCAGGTAGCCCGCATAAAAGGACTCCACATCCATGTCTGCTTTATCAGACTCGACTACCACCACGGTTTCACCCTTTTCCACCTTGTCACCTGGTGCCTTGAGCCAGGAAACAATTTTTCCCTCCGTCATGGTGGAACTGAGGGCAGGCATGAAAATTTCATTAATCATGGGGCAAATTCCAGTTCAAACGGTTAATAGAACGAATGGCTCGGAGAACGAGAATAGTTAGATTAGCAGGGGGTTAGGGAACTGCCAGAAGTGGAGCAGATACTAGATCTACGTTAAACCAGACCCGTTTAAACGGTGCCGCGAATTTCCTCGATAATGCCATCTCGCAGGAGAATTTCGACCTGCATTTTGGCAATCAGGTTATCGCCGACCTCTACCCGAAAGGTGCTGTCAATCTGCCCCTGGTTGACTTCCTGGTCTAACTCCAGCACCTGTACCTGTTGCAGTTGTTGCAAGATTTGATTCTTTTGCTCTAGCAACTCACTCTTCTTCTGATTGACCTGAACCCGTAAGCTTTCAACCTGCTGCCCACCGTCCAGGCCCTGCTTCTGCAACTCAGAAATCATCCGCTGAGCTTGCATTTCTAGCTCCTGCAGCTGACTGTCTACCTGGTTGATTTGGGCTTGCAGTTGCTGTTGGGCTTCTTCTTTCCAGCGAGGCGTAACGATCGCCTTGACATTAACAGCACGTTTTAGGAGCAAATGAGATGGGGAAACATCCATAACCACTTCACTCAAACATCTCGTTAATCATACCCTGGTAGCGATCCATCACAACGTTTCGACGAATTTTTAAGGTCTGGGTCAGCAAGCCGTTTTCTACTGAAAAGGGTTCCAGAAGTAAGCGGAATGGCCCAATGCGATCGTCAATCTTGTAACCAGGTCGATCCTGTACTTCCCGGTTGAGTTCTTTGCGGAACAGATCTTGAATTACTTTACTGTCGAGGGTGATGGGGGTCAGCGATGGAGAAGATGAAGGAGATAGGGAGGTTGGGGGAGAACTTTGAACGTTGATTTGTTTCTCCTTGCCTTCTCCAGCTTCCTCACCCTCCCCATCTTGCCCGCCTTTCTTTGGCCGTCCGCCTTCTACCCTTTCTTGTGCAGCTTTCGGTAACTGCAGAACATACCCCTGCCCGATTGCCCATTTTTCCAGAGCTTCCAGATTTGGCACAATCAAGGCACCGAGGCTCTTTTGATCCTGTCCTACAAGCATGATCTGATCAATATATGTGCTGCGCAGGCAGGCATCTTCGATCGGCTGGGGTTCAATATTTTCGCCATTGGTGAGGACGATCGTGTCTTTGGCTCGACCGGTAAGTACCAGATCGTTTTGCTCCGTGACCCAGCCTAAATCACCACTATCAAACCAGCCATCGGGGTCGATCGCCTTGCGGGTCGCCTCCGGATTCTGGTAATAGCCCTGCATCACCTGTGGCCCTCGAATCAGGACGAGTCCCCGCTGTCCGACAGGTAAGGGTTTGCGAGTTTCAGGATCAACAATTCGGATTTCGGTACCGGGAATGGGTTGTCCAGCAGAGCCTCGCAGATTGCGCCAGGGACGACGAGCATTGGTAACGGGAGAGGTTTCAGTCAGACCATAGCCCACTAGGACTTCAATTCCAACGATCTCAAAAAAGTCGTCCAGGTGCCGAGCCAGGAAGCCACCCCCACTAATTGCCTGCTGAAATTGTCCGCCTGTAGCGGCTTCCCGCACTTTGGAGTACACCATCTTTTCTCCCAGGGCATGGATGGGGTAAAGGGCTGCCATCTGCAATCCAGCAGCGACTTGTTCTAAAGGTGAGGGATTTTGGTGCAGTAAATCCAGGTTCTGCCAAAGCCGACGTGCTTTGATGTAGTTCAGGCTTTTCTCCAGAAAAAAATTGATCAGCTTCTGCTTGCTTTCTGGCTGCTCTCGGAATTGCTTCTGAATACTTTCATAGACCGACTCCCAGATGCGCGGCACGCTGATCATATAGTTGGGTTTGAAGTCCTTCAAATCTTTTTTAATGGTGCGGATGCTGGTATAGATCTGCGTGCAACCCTGAGACATCAAGAAATACTCAATACTACGCTCATAGGCGTGCCAAGTGGGGAGAATACTGAGAATCCGGGTTTCCTGATGAGCAGGGGAATTGATTAGGCCGGAAGCGGGTTGTACGACAGTTCCCAGCGTTTCCACCTGATGCAGGAGATTGCCATGACTCAGCATTGCTCCCTTGGGTTTTCCGGTTGTTCCGGAGGTGTAAATGAGCGTGGCCAGGGAATCCCGATTCTGGTTGACAGGTTGTAGTGGCCGACCTGCTCCCAATTCCATGACTTGCGAAAAATTCAGTACCTTCAATCCCAGATCATCGGGTGGAGGTTCATCAGTTAACAGAACAGCGAATTTGAGGGACAGATTATCTAGCGAGTGGCGTTGTTTTTCCAGGGTTGCCAGGTCTTCCAGGGCTACGGCTGTAGAACCGCTATTTTCTAACAAGAAGTGCAGTTCGTCTTTGTCGGCCTGAGAACTGCGAACGGCATTCACCACGCCAGCCATCATCATTCCCTGATCAGCGATCAACCAGCGGGGGCTGTTATCGGAAAACAGACACATGTGCTCTCCTGCCTGCATTCCCAGTGCTTGCAAACCAGCCGCAAACTGTTTGATGGACTCATACAACTGGTTGTACGTCAGCTTGACAGGTGGTTTGAGATGGGGCGCGTGGAGAGCTGTGACATTGCCAAAGCGCTGTGCTGCGATCGCCCAAATCTCTGGTAAAGATTGCACGCTGCTGTAGTCTACCAGACGGCTCAAATTTTCCCGTTCCCGCTCTGACATCGAGTAATTCGTGCGGCTCATGGCGATCGCTCCCGGAGTTCTTAAACCCATTTTAGGGATTTAGCCTGATTTTCAGCCTAATTATGTTCTGGATGGAGAAGTTTTTTGATAGACAGAATTGATTTTGTCTATTGTCGGATGAGGCCACTGTTCGTTAGGCTTTTCTTGAAGTTGCATGAATCTCTTTTGTTATGCCGAGAGCAATTTGGAATGGTGCCGTGCTGGCCGCAAGCGATCGCTGTGAAGTGGTAGAAGGCAATCAGTATTTTCCGCCTGATGCCATTAATGCTCAATACTTCAAGGAGAGCAGTACTCACACCACCTGTCCCTGGAAAGGGATCGCTAGTTACTACACGATCGAAGTAGACGGTCAGATAAATAAAGATGCAGCCTGGTACTACCCCAATCCCAAAGATGCGGCTAAAAACATCAAAGGCTACATTGCCTTCTGGAAAGGCGTAAAGGTAGAAGCTTAGGACAAGTTGCCGACCTTTGGAGAAGTCTAAAAGAATTAGAGGATGTTTGAAAGGATTTGAGAGTCAGATTTTATGCCAACGCTCTGTTCTGGTCGAGGACGACGAATACAATCTAGCGGCAGACATCCATTACAACCTTGCTCAGTCTCTGATATTCCTGTTCTGTCTAGCTTTGGATAGTTTTTTAGGGATAACGAATTAAATTGCGATGGCGGCAGATCCCGTAGAGACGTTCCGCTAGAACATTTCTACGAGGCTGCGTATGTCTTAGCAATGATTTGAACTGGTATAACGTGTTCTTAAGCCGCTTTCACCTGTTCAGCTTGCAACAAGGGAAAGCCCAATTCCTCACGCTGCTTCAAATACAGTTGAGCCACTTGCCGCGCCATATTGCGAATACGACCAATGTAACGAGTCCGCTCTGTCACTGAAATGACTCCCCGCGCATCCAGTAGGTTAAAGGTATGAGAACACTTCAGCACATGATCAAAGGCAGGCAGCACCAATTCCTTATCCATCAGTTCTTTGGCTTCCTGCTCATAAAGCTGAAATAAGGTAAACAGTAACTCCGGATTAGAGGCTTCAAAGTTGTATTTGGAGCATTCGATTTCGCCCTGGAGATGCACATCCCCGTAGGTCAAAGTATCATTCCACTGGATGTCAAAAATGGAATTGACTCCTTGCAGATACATGGTCAAACGTTCCAGCCCATAGGTAATTTCGATCGAAACCGGACGGCAATCTAACCCGCCACACTGCTGGAAGTAGGTAAACTGGGTGACTTCCATGCCATCCAACCAGACTTCCCAACCGACTCCCCAGGCTCCCACAGCGGCATCTTCCCAGTTGTCTTCCACAAACCGGACATCGTGATCTTCTGGCTGAATGCCCAATGCTCTTAACGAGTCCAAATAAATGTCCTGAATGTTATTGGGTGACGGTTTGATTAACACCTGATATTGGTAATAATGCTGCACCCGGTTGGGATTCTCGCCATAACGTCCATCTCCTGGTCGGCGGCAGGGTTCCACATAAGCCACAGACCAGGGTTCCGGCCCCAGTGCTCGCAAAAATGTATGGGGACTTTTCGTACCTGCCCCTTTCTCCGTGTCGTAAGGCTGAACAATTAAACAACCCCGATCGCTCCAGAACTGGTGCAAAGTGGCAATAACGGATTGAAAATTCACAACAACCCCATCCTTTCGACTTCAGCACTCTTATTGTGACTCAGATGGGGCGCGATCGGTCTCCTCCATTAACTCTCAGTCCCTTGAAGCGGTTATTAAAATCTATGTGATGGGCATGGGTTATCCCTTTACCCATCTACGAATATGGCGGGATTTTTTTAACACCTTCCGGTAAATACCTTTTCGACAGGGCCAGTCATATACAGGTGATGATTGCTGGCTGACCATTCAATTTGCAAGGGGCCACCGGGAAGTTCAACCGTTGCCCGCCGATCGCTCTGACCCGTTAATACTGCCGCTACCAGAGAAGCACAGGCTCCCGTACCGCAAGCCAGGGTAATGCCCGCTCCCCGTTCCCAAACCCGCATTTTCAAGTAATCGGGACGGACGACCTGAATGAATTCTGTGTTCGTTTTTTTGGGAAACGCCGAGTGGCATTCAAACTGTGGGCCGATCGCTGCTAGAGGAATAGCCACTACATCCTCAACAAAAGTAATGCAATGAGGATTACCCATGCTGACACAGGTAACTGACCAGGACTGTCCGGCCACTTCCAGGGGCTGATTAATCACCTTCTCATTGGGCTGGCTCAAGGTCGTGGGAATTTCGGCGGCTAAGAGGCGGGGTTCTCCCATATCCACCGTAACCAGTCCATCAGGTTCTAGCCGGGGCAGCATCACCCCAGCCAGGGTACGAATCCGATAGGTTACAGAAGTATTTGGCTCTATGCCTTCCAGGTCAGCAATAAAGCGGGCCAGACAGCGAATGCCATTGCCACACATCTCCGGTTCCGAGCCATCGCTATTGAAGATTCGCATAGTATAGTCGGTGCCGTCCTGTCCAGGTAGGGCAAAGATAACTCCATCGGCCCCAATCCCGAAATGGCGATCGCACCAGCGCACCGCTTCCTCAGCCGTCAAACAGGGTTCAGTCGAGCCGCGATTGTCTATCAAGATGAAATCATTGCCCAAACCATGATATTTCGTAAACTCAATTCCCATAGATACCTATAAATGTCTAAAGAGAGAGAAGGGACGACAAGGGATAAGATATAACGTTTGAGGACGTTCTCTTTATAGGGGGCATAACGATGGCGGCAGAACTAGAAACCGAGCTTCCCAGTATTCGCCAGATTCAAAATCTGATCCGGGAAAAACAAGAAGTTGAATTCAAGTTAGTCACTGGAGATTTGCTATCGGGCAAGATCCGCTGGCAAGACAACTATTGTATTGCCTTAATCGACCAGTATGATCAGGCGACGATCGTCTGGCGGCAGGCGATCGTGTATATCAAGCCCAGATTATAAGAATCATCCGCATAGGGTAGAGACGTTTCTTGGAAACGTTCCTATGGGAGGGCGATCAGCCTAGCCAATCTCTTAAGAATCCGCAATGGTTTCATTCAGGCTGACGCTCGTAACTGGAAACGGGACTACGGTTCCGGTTTGAGAAGCAGGAGCAATCCAGCGGCTGGCCTGGTTCAGGGCATAGAGATTGCCACAGAGGAGCAAGCGATCGCCCGCCTGCAAATCACTGTTGCCATCTGGGAAGTTGATAAATTTTCCTTCCCGCCGGATGGCCTGGATCAGTACGCCAAATTGCCGGCGAATATGCAGTTCAGAAAGGGTTTTGCCCACAACATGGCTATGGTCTGGCACCAGTAACCACTGGCAGGAGGCGTTTTCGGTGGGAATCGCAGCTTTCCCTTTAGCCAGATCATCGAGGGCCGCGAGTTCTTCTGGTTGGCCAACGATCAGCAGGCGATCGCCTTTGTGCAAGATGGTTTTGGCATCAGGATAATCCATTTCCTCGCCGTTGTTGCGCTGAATCGCCATCAAGCTGACTCCCGTTAAGCGGCGCAGGTTGGTTTCCTCCAGCGTCATCCCAATCAACGGCGAACTGTCTGGTAAGGCATACCACTTATTGCCCATATCCTGAGCCGCTTGCTTCAATTCTCGTGAGATCTGGTAAGACGGACGCTCCGATCGCAAATCCTGATAGTGCGAGTTGCGGATCTGCTGCACTTCTCGCTGAATGACAGGTAAGGGCAACCCCAAGCCAGTCATCAGGTGAGAGGACAGTTCCAGGCTGGCCTCAAACTCCGGTTGTACGACTTCCTTTGCACCCAACTGATACAGCAGTTCAATATCCTTATCCTTATTAGCCCGTACCACAATATCCAGATCGGGACTCAGTTCCAGAGCGCGTTTCAGGCACAGGCGAGTACTCATAGGATCAGGAAGCGCGATCGCCATCCCCTTAGCCGTCATCATGCCTGCCTTTTCCAGCACATGCAGACTGGCGGCATTGCCATAGATGTAAGGAATTTCTGCCTCTCGCAATTCCTGGATGCGCTGTTCCGACTGATCAATCACCAGCACGGAATAGCCATGCTCCGTCAACATCCGCACAATGTTGCGGCCAATTTTTCCATAGCCAGAAATCACCACATGCTGTTCCAGGGGCAGATTCTCCGAGACTTCCAGCGGCAGGTTGCTCCCCTCCAGCCAGGACTTCAACCAGGGTACAGCCTCCGCCCAGATAAACAGTTGGGGAATCAACCGCATGACAAAGGGAGTTACCACCAGAGTCACCGCTGTTGTTCCCAGAATCAGCAGATAAACCCGCCGCGACACCAATCCTAGTGTCTGCCCCTCACTCGCCAGGACAAACGAGAATTCGCCAATTTGCGCCAGCCCTAACCCAGCAATCACGGCTGTTTTCAAGGGATAACCAAACAGTCTGACCAGCGGCATGACGATCAAAAACTTCCCGATAAAGACCAGCGTTACCAGGCCCAGGATCAGTTCCAGGTTATTCCAGAGAAACAGGGGGTCAATCAACATCCCGATCGCCGCAAAAAACAGGGAGGCAAAGATATCCCGCAACGGTTCCACATAGGTGAGGGTCTGATCGGAATACTCCACCTCGGAAATCATCAGACCCGCGACAAAGGCTCCCATCTCAATGGACAGTCCCAGTTGTTCCGTTAGCAGGGCAATCCCCAGACACAGCGCCACAATGCAGAGCAGAAACAACTCCCGGCTTTCAGTCCGGGCCAGGACTCGCAGCAACCGGGGAATGATCCAGATGCCAGCCGCCACCGCTCCTAGGGCAAACGCTCCAGTTCGTAGCAAGGCCCATCCCACGGCTATACCGATTGCTTCCGGTGGTTGATCGAGCGCCGGGAGAACCGCCAGCATGAGGCCCAGTGCCAGGTCTTGTACCACCAGGATGCCCAGCAATACCTGACCGTGGGGAGTCCCCGTCTCGTTCCGCTCCATCAACGACTTCAGCACGACTGCCGTGGAGGACAGAGACAAAATCGCGCCCAGAAACACCCCTTGAGCCGGAGAGGTCACCCATCCCATCCCCACCGACACCACAGCCGTCACCATGATAGTCAGGGCTATTTGCAGGCCACCTCCCCCCAAACTAATGCCTTTAACCTTATTCAGTTCTGTAAATGAAAATTCTACGCCAAGAGCAAATAAAAGGAAAGCCACCCCAAACTGGGCCAGGGTTTCCACCTGTACTAACTCTTTAATCAGCCCCAAGCCGGTTGGCCCCACCACCATTCCGGCAATCAAGTATCCCAGTAAGATAGGCTGCCGCAGGAGAGCCGCCAGTAGCCCCCCGATTGCAGCAGCCCCTAATACCGTTACTAAATCAAGAATTAATCGAAAGTCTTCTTGCACGGCAGTTAAGCGCGATTGCGAATATTATGAGAGAAATGTGAACCTATATTAAATCCCAGCATACCGAGTTTTCCCGGTTACAGGAACCTTATGGTTAGAAATTTGTGAGAGGCTGTTGACCAAATCCAACGGGCCAGACTGGTGAAACGCGCTATGTTCATGCAGTGTCCATTAAGCGTTCTGATTTGCTGCTTTTCTTTCCCAATTAGTCTAAACTCCAGATCACGGCCACCCATCCAAAAGCTGATAGCGTTAACTAGCAAATTCTGGCAGAGGCAAGTGTGGTAAACGGGCATTATACGGGGAAAAACGGGTGGTCACCGCGAGAATTGAGCAGCGTCATAGCGTGGCTGGCCGGGGGCTTACTGCTCCGCAGTTTGATTGCTATTTGGTTGCCTGCGGGTTTTGATGAAGCGTACTACTATCTCTATACCCAGCATCTGGATTGGAGCTACTTTGATCATCCCCTGATGGTTGCCCTGTCGACAGGTTTTGGCCCCTGGCTTACGGGAACTGTCTTCCCCTTCACCATCCGCCTTGGGACTCTGCTGCTGTATACCGGAGCATTACTGTTTCTGTACCTGACCAGTGCCCGACTATTTTCCAAACAGGCCGCCTTATTGACCCTGGCGATCGCCTCTCTCATTCCCATCTTCACGATCGGCTTCGGCGTATTAACCCTGCCAGACAGTCCCCTCATGTTCTTCTGGTCAGCGACTCTTTACGCTGCCGCCACAGAATTCTTTCCCGATTCGGATTACCAGCCCACCTATCGTCTTACCGTGATGGGTCTGCTGGTGGGACTGGCCTGCCTGAGTAAGTACCACGGTCTGGCGCTGGGATTTGGTCTGGTCGGCTTTTGCCTCACCAGTTCCGCTCATCGCAGAGCACTGGTGTCACCCTGGATGCTGGGAGCAGTGGGATTATTTCTGCTGGCGATCGCCCCCATCGTCATCTGGAACAGCCAGCATGATTGGATTTCCTTTCGTTACCAATCCGGTCGTGCCGTACCTGAGCGGGGCTACAGTTTGTTGGAACTCCTAGGAGTCTTTCTCCTGGGAATCGCCTATTTATTTCCGACCTTTGGCTTTCCCTTGTGGTGGGTAAGTGGGAAGGCGGCTTGGGCGGTAGGAAGTGGGAGAGTCGGGAAGCGCAATGGGTCATGGGTCATGGGTCATGGGCAAAGGACAAAGGAGTTTTCCCCATCCAAAATCCAAAATCCAAAATCCAAAATCACCTTCCTTCTCTGGCTTTCTCTGCCCCTGATGCTGATTTTCACTCTCATGGGAGGCTATCGGGCTATCCTGCCAACCTGGCCGATGCCGGGATTTTGGGGAGCAACCCTGTTGTTGGGCGATCGAGCAGTCGTGTGGCAACAGCGATCGCCAAAAGGAGTACGACGCTGGCTCTGGGGATCGGGACTGGTGATCGTCACATTGTTACTGGTGGCGCTGCTCCATCTCTCCTTGGGAACGCTGCAGAAGTCCAGTCGCTTTGCCTGGTTTGGCGGCTTTCTGCCTGCCCAATCCGATGCCTCTGTGCAACTGCTGGACATTCATCAGATCCGTCAGGGATTTATTGATTCGCCAGTTCTCACCAGGGCACTGAAGCAGGCCGATTTTGTCTTTACCAGTGAAATCTTTTTAGCCGGCCAGGTGAGTATGGCCCTGGCTCCCTTAAATCCGCCCCCGCTCACCAGCTTTACGGAAGACTTGCGGGGCTTTGCCTACTGGTCTACGGCTGAACAATGGGTTAGCAAAAACGGACTATACCTCACCTCCACCCGACTTGCCGACACGGCCCCTTATCAAACCTATTTTGCAACCATGCAAAAAATCGGAGAAATACCCATCCAGCGCGGCGGGGCGATCGTCGAAGTTATCCAGATCTACTACGGTCAAAACCTGCTAAAACCCTATCCTCGCCCCATGAAAACCCAGGATGTCAAAGGATTCTGAAAGGTTTTAAGTTTTAAGTGTTGAGTTATGCATAAGCAACGAACATTCCAAAACTTAGAACTTAAAACTTAGAATTTTCTCTACCTCATCGCTCCCATCGTACTCTTCCACGACAACTCCTTACACAGCACCTTGAGGGCACGCTGATCAGTCCCAGTGAAAAGATTAGTGTTAATTAATTCAGTCAGCACCTGTTGGGTGAGTTGCACGGCAAAAGTGCCGCCACACTTGAGAAGATGGCTGTAGTAACAGAATTGGGGGCGCTGGTTCGAGTTCAGATGAAAGCGGTGAATTTCGTCTTGAGTCATCCGGTAGACAGGAGTATTGACAGGTACGACGACTTTAGGGATGCCATGAATGCCATAGGGTTTTCCGCCGTTCTGTTCCAGATTGCCGATCAGAATTGTCCACAAGAGGGTGCGAGTTTCGGTGATCAGATCCGGGGTGAAAACGGGATCCGGTTCACTGGACAGGCGTGGCCCCATATTTAGAAACATGGGATTGAACAGTTGGGAGTTGTAAATCAGGCCGACCGCCCAGTGACGATCGCTGTTCTCCAAACGCACAAATGACCCAAATCCATAATCATCCGCTTGCGGTGGATTGTCGAAGTCCATCGCGTCATCAACCTGCACAATGTAGTCACAGTGAGAATTCGATTTGACGACTTTACCCAGACGCATTTTCTCCGCTCCTCGTATCCTGTTCAGTTCTGAACTTTAGATAGTGTTTGTCAACGATTACAAACAGTCTCTGAGATTGAAGGCCATCGCTTTCATACCAGAATACGCAGGAATTACCAACCGGGAGTATTTGTACCAAAAAATATTTGCACTCCCCCTCTATCCCCGATAATTAGAGTGGGACGTGAGATGGAACTGGGAATGCTACGAGTTATTTTGGCGATCGGATTGGCATGGCTGTTAGCCGCTTGCAGTGGAGCCGCAACGGAACTCCGGGCGGAATTGGTAGAACAGGCGATCGCGTGGCAACTGAGCCAGACGCAACAGGAATTAAGTCAACAATTGCGGCTTCCTGTTGCCCCCGACGGGATTCGGGTCAGCCATGTTAAAGTCACGCAGCAAACCCCGCTCAAAATTCAAAACCTACCGTCCTATCAGGTGAGAGGCACCTGTGACTTCACCATCAAACGGCCAAAACACACTCTGACTCAACGGCAAGTCCCCTTTGAGGTTTATTTACAACATCAGACCGCAGAAAAACTCTGGCGAGCGGCTTATCCAAAAGTCGATGAAGCAGGTGAGCCGACCTGGCTGACCCAGCCCCTTGATTCCTGATTGGCAACGGGAATCGTTAATGGTTTGCCGATCGCAGTTCCGCACAATAGGCTTTTACCTGTAGGTCAATGCCTGTAATGGCAGTCCCCACCACTACCGCATCGGCTCCCAACTGAAGAGCGTGGAGGGCCATCGCGGGGGAAGCAATGCCACCTTCACAGATGATGAAGGCATCCAGTTTATGGACTAATTGGGTGAGCAGTTCAAACCCGGGAGGGGTCAGGTGGTTAGTTTTTGGGGTGTAACCAAATAGGGTGGTACCGACCATATCGGCTCCGGCCTTGGCAGCAGCGATCGCACTTTCCAAGGTATCCACATCTGCCATGACTGGCTTCCCTAATTGACTGTGAATTTGCTCAATCAATGACTCCAGAGTTTCTTCCCCAGGACGGCGGCGTGGTGTGGCATCAATGGCAATAATGTCAGCTCCGGCTGCGGCGATCGCGGCAGCATGGTGAAACCGGGGCGTAATGTATACCTCAAAACCAGGGATGACCTGTTTCCAGAGGCCAATAATGGGAGCCGATATGCGCTGTCGTACCGCTTTCACATGAGCAGGAGTATCAAGCCGCACGCCGACCGCTCCCTGATTGATAGATGCCTGCGCGATCGCTGCAATCACGCTCGGCTCATGCATCGGTGAATCGACAGGAGCTTGACAGGAAACAATTAAACCACCCTGAAGTGTGGGAGCCAGTTGAGCAAAATCAGCAGCCATGCAAAGAAAAAACTGAGAGGTAAGCGCTAAACCTTAACCGAAGCGATAGCCAAACCCTCTGACTGTAACCAAATATTCCGGATTACTGGGATCGGTTTCTAACTTTTCACGTAACCAGCGAATGTGCACATCCACTGTTTTGCTGTCTCCAATGAAATCTGGCCCCCAGATGCGCTCTAATAATTGTTCCCGTGACCATACCCGCCGCGGATAACTCATGAACAATTCCAGAATCTTAAACTCTTTAGGAGAGAAATTAACCTCTTCGCCCCGCACCACAACCCGGCACTCCTGAGGATAAAGGGTAATGTCATTAAATTTAAGCAGGGGTTGCTCAGGTTCTGCCTGAAATTGATGATGACGACGCAATAAGGCTCGACAGCGAGCTATCAACTCTCGCATCCCAAAGGGCTTCGTTAAATAATCATCTGCACCGACTTCTAAGCCCACTACCCGATCGGTCTCACTGCCTTTAGCACTCAGCATCAGAATAGGGACGTTGTTGCCTTCTCGTCGAATAACACGACATAAATCCAGACCATTGACGTAGGGCAGCATCAAATCCAAAATAATCACGTCAAAGCCTGGTTGCTCAGAAGCAGGACTAGATGGAGGCTGTTTTTTGCCGCGATAGTTTCCTGATTCGTCCATTTGGTGGAGCAAATCAAGTGCCGCTCGACCATCCTCAACGGCTACAACGTCGTAGCCTTCATTCATCAATGCCAGGGCGATCGTTTCTCGAATCAATTCTTCATCTTCAACCAACAGGATGCGACCCATACGCAATCCCTTTTGAGCTTTTGTCTGATCTAAGGTCAGCGTAAACGACATGATGTAGCTGGCTCCTGATAACCCAGGGTTATTCTACCATTTAGAAAAACTTTAGTATGTTCCGATACTTTTTAAAATCTGTATTTATACGTTAGCCGAATCCGGGAGGTCAGAAGCTTGAGTCACTTCTGACTGCCTAACTTCTATCGCTGACTTTTTCCTCTGTCGAGTCCTAACAAGTTTTTTGTAAGCAATCCCTAACTTAAGTAGAGAACTTAAGTAGAGCAAATAGCGTTCCAGGAGCCTTTGAGCATCCTCTTGCGAGGAAAGCCGATGATTAATCTTAAAGAGAAAGGGCTGGTCTTTTGCATGAGAGCCACGAGTCGTTTCCCAAACACTCAGAGTAACACCATCGGCACAGGGAGTAATGCTGTATCGGAGAGTTTCTCGAAGATTAGCAATAGACATAGGGCAATACTGTAAACATCAACAGGGGTACAGAACCATATAGACGCTCCTTAATCGGTGATAGCCAGGTCTGGTAGATACACCCTGTTTACGCCGATCATTCAACGCGGAATGTACAAAATTGTTGAGAGTTGTAATAAATTGTAAAGCGTCAGTGTATGACATGCCATAGTGAATGCTACTTCATTTCGGCTCGATGTCAACCCTTACCATGGAAAAGGTGGGTTTCTATCTTCAGTAGAACGGCGATCGCGGTATCTACCTGCAGCCCTTGTGTTACTTCTGTCTTACAGCCTGCATACTGGCCTTGTACTGTTCTGTAACAATTTCATTTGCCATTATCCGTAGCCTGCATATCTGAAGAGATATAAAGAGTTTGTCACAGGTAGGAAAACTCCTGAAAATATAGAACTTATAGAGGGAAATTTTTGAAGAGTCATCACACTCGCTGCACCTGAATCACTGTTGAAGCCTTGATGAAGCCAATAGATTTATAAATGAATCTTTACAAGGGGCTTTACTCCATAAGCCAGAATGTTGATAGTGCCTGACTTTTGCTGTCTGCCTCCTCGTAGCTTCTGAGGTGCTATCGAGGATCCTCTATTGACGTTGCTGATTTTTAAGTGGAGACATCAATCTATGTCTGAGAAATTGCCAATTACACAATACTGGCTTTGTTACGTCAGTGGTGAAGGGGGTAGATCATGGGTGAAATGAATACTGCTGAATTGCTCGTGCAATGTCTTGAAAATGAAGGCGTGGAATACGTTTTCGGGCTACCAGGAGAAGAGAACCTGCATGTTCTGGAAGCCTTGAAGTATTCCAACATTCGCTTCATCACCACCCGCCACGAACAGGGAGCCGCCTTTATGGCCGATGTCTACGGTCGGCTGACGGGCAAAGCTGGGGTTTGTCTTTCGACCTTAGGACCGGGGGCGACGAATTTAATGACGGGCGTAGCAGATGCAAATTTGGATCGGGCACCGTTGGTTGCCATTACCGGTCAGGTGGGAACTGATCGCATGCATATTGAATCCCACCAATACCTTGATCTGGTGGCTATGTTTGCCCCTGTGACGAAATGGAACGCCCAGATTGTTCGTCCCAGTAATACGCCAGAAATTGTACGGAAGGCGTTTAAGATTGCACAGACGGAAAAACCAGGAGCGGTTCATATTGACGTGCCGGAGAATATTGCGGCAATGGCAGCCGTGGGTAAGCCGTTGCAAAAAGACTCTCAGGAGAAAGTCTATGCCGCTTTTTCCAGTATTGAGAAAGCTGCAGAACTGATCTCGAAGGCTGACCATCCCCTGATTCTGGTTGGCAATGGTGGGATTCGGGCCAATGCCTCAAAAATGCTGACAGATTTTGCCACTAAATTAAATATTCCGGTGGCAAATACATTTATGGGCAAAGGAGTGATTCGCTATACTCATCCGCTGGCGCTCTGGGCTGTGGGACTGCAACAGCGTGACTATATTAGTTGCAGTTTCGATCGTGCCGATCTGGTGATTTGTGTCGGGTATGACCTGATCGAGTACTCTCCCAAGAAATGGAACCCGAATGGCGATATTCCGATCATCCATATCAGCATGACTTCTGCCGAAGTGGATAGCAGCTATATCCCTGTTGTTGAAGTCGTAGGAGATATTTCTGATTCCTTGCAAGAAATCCTGGCACGAGCCGATCGCACCGGCAAGCCCACCCCCTATGCGGTGGAATTGCGGACGGAGATTCTCAAGGATTACCTGCAATACTCCAAGGATGACGCCTTCCCAGTGAAGCCACAGAAGATTATTTACGATCTGCGGCAGGTGATGGGGCCAGATGACATTGTTGTTTCCGATGTGGGTGCACACAAAATGTGGATGGCCCGCCATTACCATTGTGAGCGTCCCAATACCTGCCTTATCTCTAACGGCTTTGCAGCCATGGGGATTGCCATTCCGGGGGCGATCGCGGCCAAGTTGGTACATCCGGAACATCGGGTTGTCGCTGTAACGGGGGATGGTGGTTTTATGATGAACTGCCAGGAACTGGAAACGGCGCTGCGGGTGGGTACTCCCTTTGTCACTCTGATTTTCAATGATGGGGGCTACGGACTGATCGAATGGAAACAGCACAATCAGTTTGGTGAATCTGCTTTCATCAAATTTGGCAATCCCGACTTTGTCAAATTCGCCGAGAGTATGGGTCTGAAGGGATATCGGGTGGAATCCTGCCTGGATCTGATGCCGATTCTCAAAGAAGCCTTAGAACAGGACGTGCCAGCGGTGATTGATTGTCCTGTGGATTATCAAGAGAATCTACGCTTCTCGCAACGGGCGGGAAATCTGGCCTGTGAAATTTGGGACTGAGGTCATCCAGGCTACTCTGCCAGGGATATCAGTTGGTTATAAGCTGATATCCCTGGTTCGTTGAAGCCCTACCCTTTCCCAAAGCGATCAGTCGGAAAGGAATGCAATCAAGCTCAAAAATAATGTCATTAGAAAAAATTAACTTTCTTGGCAATCCTGAAGCATGGCTCACCATGTATGATTCAAGAAGGATACCTTGACTTTTCCAGATTGCAATCACTTTTTGAGATAGCAACTTTAAGTCCATTTTGGTGTGACTAGGAGTGTCGCCTATGCGTTGCCCTAACATTGCGATGACTGCTTTGACAGCACTTTCTTTGAGTGCTACTGCAGTTCAGGCCGGTGAAGTTTTCAATCCTGCCGCCAGTTCGCAGCAAGTTGCTCAGCCTGAGCCAGCGATTGTGACTGCGGATTCGGCCAATGTGGTTTCCTAGATTGGGGATCCATCTGGCTTCGCAGTGGTTCCAGAAGTCCCTGCTGAGCCAGGATTTACGTCTGAACCTCAACTGCCCAGCCGTGTAGAGTTGGCTGCTACTCCTGTAGAACTTGCAGTTTCTGAATCAGAATCTTCTTATTCATTTCCCCAGTCAGGTTTCAAAGAGGTCAATCCGATGGTTGAATCTCCTGCGGTCTCGCTGGGAGGAGCCGTTGCAGTAGATATGCAATCCGCCTCTACCCAGTGCCCTTTGAAACTGGATACCGTGGCTATGGCCCAAAATCAAGTGGCTCAGGCTGGCACTCAACAAACTGGCCCCTGCCCTCGTCCAGAACCGCTGCCTGCGTTAACAGTTCCCCAGCCCCATCGGGCTGAGGCTTCACCTGCACTCAGTATTTACATTCCCGTTGGCTTTGGCTTGGATGGTTAGTCTGTCTGGGGTAGTGGTGGCTTTCAGGCGGGAGTACGTGAGGACACAGGTTCGGTCGGAGGAGGTGGAATTGGTGTTGGCCTGGGGGATGCTAGGAAGTACGTTGGTCTTGAACTGGGCTATACCTTTGTAGATGGTGACAGTTTTGGTCTGGGCGGATTTAGCGGGAAGTTGCATCGCCGCCTTGGAAATGATGGGTCGATCGCCTTCGGCTGGAATGGCTTCGCTAACTTGGGTGGTCGTAACGACTTTGAACACTCCATTTATGGCGTTGGTACTTATGTCTTCCGATTTGCTGAATCGTTAGATGCAGCTTTTAGCCGTCTTGCTGTGACAGTTGGAGTAGGCAATGGCCAATTCCGTTCCAATCTAGATCGGGATCTGTTCCGCAATGGTACCAATGTCTTTGGCAACATGGCACTCCGGGTGATTCGCCCTGTTAGTTTAATCGCAGAATGGACGGGACAAGATCTGGCATTAGGGCTGTCGATCGCTCCTTTCAAAAACTTTCCATTTGTCATTACTCCCGCCGTCAGGGATGTAACGGGGTCGGGATACGCACCGCGTTTTGTGATGGGTGCAGGTGTGTCGTTTTCGCTGAAGTAAGGAGGAGTAATGCGATGAAGACTTGAACATTATCTCAAAAATTAGCGATTAGTTTGGGTGCATTAGTGGGAGTGGCAGTGGCTTTACCAGCTATGGCTGGCCCTGGCCCCCGTGGAGACAATCGCAGTTACTCCAACATCACGGGAACAAACATCTGGAATAGCACCGCACCTATTCTCGATCGCACCGTCCCAGTTGATCCAGCGTTGGTTGCCCGTATCGAGCAATTCAATCAGACTTCTCAGGCAAAGTACAAGGAATGTCTGGATGCGATCGCAGCAGCAGAGCAAAATGCCCCAACCGTGCCACCGCGTCAGTATCTGCGACGAGATCCGCGAGTTCCCTATCCTCAGGCTTGTGTAGATCTGGACAACTTGCGGACAGAAGCGGACACCCTCAGAGCCGAGGTCAAAAAATATGAGGAATCGGCTGCTCAGTTTTCGGGAGTTTGGTAATTCATGCTTTGGTCATTCGATTTGATCGGTGCAGCAGAAAGTAGGAGTCGCGCAATCATGAATCCATCTAATCAGTCCATTCTTGCTGTCAGCAAACTGTTTCATCCGGGGATTGTTGCCTCATTGTCGGCGATCGGGGTCTGCAGTATTCTGGCAGTTTTAGTTCAGGGTCAGGAAGCCTTGACCAATAATGCTGTGCAGTTTTCTGAGGATACGATTATTGAATTTGAAGTGACTGAAACCAACGGGTTTCTGCAATCTACCTTTGGGGTAATCAATACCAAAACGGGTAAAAAGACCCCCCTATTTGTTGAAACGAAACCCTTTGATGCCTGGACAGGTCAGCCTGCCGTAGCCAGACAACCCGGTGGTCAGCGTATCTATGATGACTACAGAGGAACGGTGGCCGGGGGATCTATTGTAAATGGAGAAAGACAGGCCAGCCCGTTGATCAAATTTAGATTTGATGCCAACACCCCTTATGTCTTTTATCTGGACTCCGTCAATTCTTATACCAAAAAGATTCGGACTCAGTTAGTTTCAACTAACCTGAACAATACCCGCTTTTCTGGCAACCTGGAAGCAGGGGAATCTGGAAACCCTATCAACTGGGAAGATACAGGGCTGATCACACCTGTAGTCGTCGGTAACGACCGGGACTATAACGACTTCAAAATTATCGCAGGCGGCTTTGTCCTTGAGCCTTGCCCTATCAGGCGGTAAGCGTTACCCCGCAAGGCTTTAACTCTCACTCGTATCTGCGTTAGGAACATTTAGGCGGCTATGTGGTACTAGCCGCCTTTTTTGATGCGATCGATTTCCTGTTGCAAGGCATCAATTTGGCGACGTAACTCATCTACCTCGACTTGGGAAGCATTGGCATGGGCAGCCTCTGATGTCTGAGCGGGAACCTCCACTGCTCCTGGGGCTTGAGCACGGACATAATTTCCCTGACGAATCTGACGGTATTCCTCGGACTTGGCCCATTCCCGCAAAAAGTGAACTCGCTCCACCGTAAAGGGATGGGATAGGAACACTCCTGCAGAGGAGTTATTATACAACATGAATTTATACACCTGATTGAGTCCATCCTCGTCCAGGGCCTGATAGCGCTCAGATTGCCGCATGAATTCCTCCAAACTTAATTCATGAGCATACCGCGAGCTTCCCCCCGCGACCCGCATCATGCCGCTGACAACAGGCGATAAATCGTCCATTACCAGTAAAGCCGCACGATCAGCCGATAGTTCCGCCTTCCGCAGCCATTCGTAAAATGCCATTACTAATCCGGTGCTGACCAGCAAACTTAAGCCAAAAGTTCGCTCAGCCAGCCCGGAAATGACTTGAGTTGACCAGATCGCCATTTGAATCAGTGTCGTGTGCCCACACTTCAAATGTCCCAATTCATGAGCTATGACGCTGCGTAGCTCAGCTTCATTCACCAGATCCAGTAAGGCCGAATTGAGCAAGATGAAAGGAAATTCTTGCCCAAGAGCAAATGCATTGACAATCGGACTTTGGGATACAAACAGATTCGGTTCTGGGTAGATATCCAGATCCCGCAAACAGTCTCGAAAAATTTGGTATACCGAGGCGTACTGACGCGGGCCAACCTGAATGCTGTTGCCCATTTGAAAGACATATTGAGGCCGTTCGGTGAGAAATTCAACAAACTTACGAGCGACCAGATCAAACCCAGGGACACTGCGTAAAGCCTGCTCGGCTTGGCGATCGAGGGGATGTCTAAAGGCTTCACTGGAAATTCCGGGGTAGGTAGGCATGGAGATTGAGGGATTGGGAGTCGGGTGAATGGGTTGGGAGTGGAGGGAGTGATGAGGTGATGGGTAAGAAAAAACTACTCTTTTGTAGCGGACATACCTGTTTCTTGGCAAAGACTAGACAATAATTGCCGAAATCCCTTTTGTAGTCTGTTTCTTCTCTTTCTGGCTTGTCGCTATTCTGATCAATTTTTCTTATGTAAAGGTAGTCAGAATTGAGGTTAGCCGCAAGGTTTATCTCCATTATCTCCTTGGTTGTGTGCGGAATGACCCCTCTGGTGTTTGCCAGAGTTTTTTTTACTGATAATCGTTTAAGCAAAAATTGCTGCTGGAGGCAGTCCAAAATTCGGGACAATTTCAGATGGGAGCCGATCGCCACCTGTACAAACCGTGTCCTCGTATTGCCCATCTATCCATTTGCACAACGTCACCTTTTGCTCCTCCGGATCGACAATCCAGTATTGGGTGATTTCCCGTGCGGCATATTCCGTATGTTTGTAGCGGTAGTCTTGATCGTGACTTGCGTTTCCGGGAGAAACTATTTCAATCACTAATGCTGGAGGTGGCATATCCCGCGTAATGGTGGCCCGGTTGGTCCTGCCAATGCCGCTTTTGAGGCTTCTGTATGCACCAAAATCCGGTAATCTACACCGCGCTCGCCGCCCTGTCACCTTAATTTTAGGTCCCTAGACAACTAATTCAGCAGAAAAGCGTTGAATCAGTTCTAAAAATATTTTCCTGGCAATCGCCAAATTTTCGTCACTTTCTGATGGCATTTCAACGAGTATTCCATCGACCAGTTCATATCGAGTATCTGTACCACTGTCATAAACAAGGTACTCCTCAAAGGTTAAAGGTTCAGTTTTTTGGGAGGCTATCTGATTTATGGCTACGATCGCCCCACAGTAACGACTACCAGGACAATTTTAACAAGCGCGATCGCCTATGCCACAATAAAAGCACTCAGGCTGAGGTTCTTGATGATGAACCCAAACATTACTGACTCAGAGATTTGGCTGCCTGGTTCGGAAGATCTTCCCTGTTCTATGGTTGGCCTGGTATGACCAATCTGGGCAGCCTTACCCCCTCCCGCACCAGATGATTCGTCAATTGGAGGCAGAAGTCGAACAAGCGTGACAGGAAACAAGTAGACAACGCCAACAAGCCGAGCAAGAACGACTGGAAAAACTACGATTAATGGAAAAACTCAGGCAATTGGGGGTGGATCCAAATGAATAATTCGATTCGTCGGGCTACCAATTTAAACTCTCTAGCGATCTCCGAGGAATGGGATTGACAATGTTGAAGGTGCAGCCGAAACAAACCCTGTCGATGGTGACTCGCGATCGCGTGCGACTGGATGCAGATGTGTATCGACCAGAAGGAGAGGGGCCATTTCCAGTCTTGCTGATGCGGCAACCGTATGGACGAGCGATCGCTTCCACTGTCGTCTATGCTCATCCCATCTGGTATGCGGCTCATGGATACATTGTGGTCATTCAAGATGTGCGAGGACGAGGGACATCTGAGGGTGACTTTAAACTCTTTGCCCATGAAATCCTTGATGGTTACGATACCGTGCAATGGGCGGCCAACCTACCAGGCAGTACTGGCGAAGTAGGCATGTATGGCTTTTCCTACCAGGGCATGACCCAGTTGTATGCCGCGATCGCCCATCCCCCTGCCCTAAAAACCATTTGTCCCGCCATGATTGGCTATGACCTCTATCAGGATTGGGCTTATGAAAATGGAGCATTCTGCTTACAAGCGAATCTGGGATGGGCGATTCAACTGGCTGCCGAAACTGCTCGCTTGCAAGGTGATGCTGCTGCTCATCAAAGGCTGGCTGCTGCAGCCAAAAACTTGCCTCTAGGGGACGTAGTGCCCACCCGCCCCAGCCTGCTTCAGCAACTTGCACCCGATTCCTTCTATCATGAGTGGCTGGATCATCCTGAACCCGATAAGTATTGGCAACAGCTATCCCCAAAAACTTACTTCCAAGACGTTGATCTCCCGATGCTGCATATTGGTGGCTGGTTTGATACTTTCCTACGTGGCACCTTGCGTCTGTATCAAGAGATGGCCGATCGCAGCGCCTACCGTCAACAACTGATCGTCGGCCCCTGGACACACCTTCCCTGGAGCCGCACAGTTGGTGCCTTGGACTTTGGCCCACAGGCAAACAGTCCCTGCGATCGTCTGCAAGTTCGCTGGTTCGATCAGTTCTTAAAGGGCATCGACACCGGCCTTCTAACTGAACCTCCCATCCAACTCTTTGAAATGGGCAGCAACCAGTGGCGCTTCTACCCCTCCTGGAACGCCTCCCAACCCGTTGTTTTCTACCTTGCCAGCACGGGACTTGCAGCGATCGACGACCGAGACGGACGATTAATGCAAAATGCAAAATGCAAAATGCAAAATTCCTCAGAGACAATCCAAAATCCAAGATCCAAAATCCAAAATCCAGAAGGCTATCCAACTCAAAACTCAACACTTATAACTCATAACGTGCTTGACATCCTCGTCCACGATCCCTGGCGACCTGTTCCCACCTGCGGAGGCCATGCCGCTTACCCCTCCGGCCCCCAGGAGCGATCGACCCTGGATAGTCGCACCGATATTCTGACTTATACCTCTGACCCCTTGACGGAAGCCCTACACCTGGCGGGGGAGGTACAGCTTCATTTAATATGTACAGCCGATACTCCCAGCTTTGACCTGCATGCCGTTGTGTCCGAGGTTCAACCCGACGGCAGAGTGTTTAATTTTACCGAGGGTCATATC
This sequence comes from Leptodesmis sp., assembly GCF_052746595.1. NCBI lineage: Bacteria > Bacillati > Cyanobacteriota > Cyanophyceae > Leptolyngbyales > Leptolyngbyaceae > Leptodesmis > Leptodesmis sp. Next base: position 16,258 of record NZ_JBRAGO010000028.1, on the reverse strand, counting down.
GTGGTGCCAGCAACTGCATCGACCAACCCTCTTATCCTGGCTTTGCAACCTACCTGTATTAGTGTGCAACCGGGCTGTGCAATTCGCCTGAGTCTCAGTGCTGCCTGTTTTCCAGCTTATCCAGTAAATCCGGGCACGGGATCCCCAGCGGGCAAAGCTCGACTGATAGATCAGCAAATTATTACTATAACCGTGCATTCGGAAGCAGGCGATCGTCGCTCCTCTCTTGTGTTCAGCCAGATCTAAACCAAGTCCAGCGAGAGAACGATCGTTTTCCCATAGGAAAAACTATGGTTCTGTGCCTAGATAAGGTTTAGTTAAAAGCTCCAGAATTAGAGTATTTGTTGGTTGTCTCAGAAAAACTATAGAATCTTCATCAAATTCTACATAATTTTCACAAAGATCCGTAGAAATACTGGACTAATGCACTGATAATTAATTCATGGATTTAGAGGTGCTGTATTGATTGTTCGGTTTATGCAAAAAACAGTATTAAAAATAGCAGAATTGACTAATTTTAAATTCTTCAATAGATACTTGAGGCAACTAGATTGTTTTTAAAGTAGATTGTTTTGAAAACCGTCTTTCAATCAGCTAAACTCTTACTCCTTATTTTTTTATGAATTCTATCAAAAATGATCGCTTTTTTCTATATGGAATCACTGACATTTATAAGTGCTTAAGAGCAGCTATCAACTTTACTGCTCAGATAATCAACACTACCTGTTTGAACGTGGCTACTCCTTGTTAAAGGATATACTGATTCATGCGGATTACCTTCGTTCTTCCTACACCTGATATGGGTGGTGGAATGCACGTAATTGCACTGTATGCCAGCTTATTACAGAAGCGCGGTCATGAAGTTTATTTAGTTGCTGTACCTTCTGCCCAGCCCAGTCTTGGGGGATGCATTAAATCTTTCCTAAAGCAAGAACAACTGATTACTGACGAAATCCAGTTAGGTCATTTTGAGCGATTAGGTCTTGCCTGTCATGTACTGGAACGTTACCGTCCAGTAACAGATGCAGATGTGCCAGATGCAGATGTTGTCATTGCCACCTGGTGGGAAACGGCAGAGTGGGTGATGAAACTGTCTCGATCGAAAGGGGCAAAAGTCTATTACATCCAACACTATGAGATGTTCGATTATTTACCCCGCAGGAGAGTAGAAGCAACTTATCAAATGCCATTCCATAAGATCACCGTTGCGAACTGGATCCGCGATACTCTCATGCTTCGGTTTGGCGATCGGGATGTCTCCCTCGTAGTTCCCAGCGTGGACACTCAACAATTTTTTGCTTCTAAACGGGATAAGCAGCCTGTCCCCACCGTTGGCATGATGTATGGGCACACGTCCTGGAAGGGATGCGATATTGCTTTTCAGGCGCTGGAATTAGCAGCCCAACGCATTCCTAATTTGCGTCTGGTTGCCTTCGGGTTTGGTCAATCTCTGGAACTTCCCTTTTTATCTCAGCTACACTACGACCCCTGGCCAGAACAACATCAACTGCGAGACTATTACTCAGCTTGTGATGTCTGGTTGTTTCCTAGCCGTTATGAAGCCGTCGGTCTCCCTATCTTAGAAGCCATGGCCTGTCGCACGCCAGTGATTGGCACCCCAACGGGAATCGCCCCAGAAATGTTGAGCGATGGGGCCGGAATTTTAGTGAAACCAGAAGATCCAGAGGATATGGCCCGGGCGATCGAGCAGATTTATCACTTCTCCAATTCAACCTGGCAAGTGATGTCGGATATGGCTTACAACAAAGTGACGAGTTACACCTGGGATGATGCCACTAGCCATTTTGAAACTGCTCTGCACAGGGCTATAGAACGCCAATCTCCCAAGCGCCGCCGCTTGTTCAGCACATCGTTTAGTCGATAGTAGTTAACGTTCAGGGGGAAGATTTCTCTACCTCAACCGATACAGGGATGCCTATACTTCTCCCCGAATGGTAAACGAGTAATCTCCCCCAGGTTCCAACTGATAGTCCCGTTGTTCCAGAAACCGTCCCAAAGGTTCTTTAATCAGAGCACGCCCTAGAGAGGGTTGGACGAGCAATTCGCCATGCCGGAAGCACCACTCAAATTGCCACTCAAACTGATTAGCCCACACTTCACCTTCAATTTTGCCCTGCTGCCAGCATTGGCGAGTAATCCGAACATAGGCGGTAGTTTGAGGTAAGCGGTTAGGCGCCACAGGACTTTCGTGAGGGAGTGGTGAATACGTACAGGGTTTAACGTTTGGCTAACTGTGCATCTGGCTCAAATACCCACAATATCAAACCCTTGGGGATCTGAGTCAAGATCACCGCTTCACCCGCTTCACCTTTTGCTATTAACCGCTGGTTACGTGTTTAGCAATAATTCCCCAAAAGCCTTTGCTGGTGCTTCACCATGCCCAAACATTTTCTAATGCTTCGGTCTGAATCATTTATTTTGCTAATTGCCTGAGGACTGCAATATGGCGATCGATCGCGTGATCCTTAAACCGTTGGGTGATGAAGTTGATGCTGAACCGCTGTCCAATCCGGAATTCTTTGTCCACAACCCGGTAGCCCTGCCACCATCTTGGCAACTCCGGTACGATATCCATCCCGTGAACAACCCGGTAGCTGTTGGGAACCCGTTGATTATAAGAATCACGGAAGCCATCATTCCCTACTTTCGGCGCACCTTAGGTAAAAGCTTCGATGGTTACTTTATCGGAAAAATTGTACTGAATATCAACCGCACAGAGGGTAGCCAGCGCTCCCCCTAAACTATGACCCGTGGTAACCACAGTCGAAACTGCACTATTTTGAATGTAATGATGAATCTGGTCTCTTACCGCAAAGTAAGCAGTCACAAACCCCGTGTGCATTAAGGCTCCCAAATTGCTCGGCCCAGCATAGGGGTAGGTTTTTTCTTGGGGGCCAACAATCAATTCACGGATCACCTTCTGGTCAAATTGGGCACGTTCCAACGCTGTATTAAAATCAGTTTCCCAGTCCTCAGAAGACTCGCTACCCCGAAAAATGTATGACTAGAGCCTTTGAAATTTGAGAATTTTTGCTGTCTAGAGGAGACTGGCTGTGCTTGCAGTAAGCTGGGGAGAACAGCTTGCCTTTTGCAGTGAGTGTTGTCCATCCTTTACGACGATCCCATCTATGGCCCAGCTTGAACTAATTCATCTCAACAAAACTTTCAGCCCCAAAGTCGTTCCTGTGAAGGATATTAGCCTGACAGTTGAGGATGGAGAGTTTTTAAGCTTGCTGGGGCCATCAGGCTGCGGCAAGTCTACTATTTTACGAATGATTGCGGGATTGGAACTGCCCACCCAGGGACAAGTCGTGATTGGTGGACAAGATGTGACTCAAATGCAACCGGGCGATCGCAATATTGCGATGGTTTTTCAAAGTTATGCGCTGTATCCCCATATGACAGTTTACCAAAATTTAAGTGCAGGCTTGCGGCTGAAGAAGGTTCCCAAAGCCGAGATTGACAAGCGGGTGCGGGAAGTTGCCCAAATTCTGGAACTGAACGAACTCATGCAACGCAAACCGGGCCAACTATCAGGGGGACAGCGGCAACGGGTCGCAGTCGGACGAGCATTAGTGCGGGATTCGGATGTATTTTTGCTGGATGAACCTCTGAGTAATTTGGATGCTTTACTGCGGGAAAATGTGCGGGCAGAACTGAAACAAATTTTTGAGGCCCAGCAGGCTCCCGTAGTATATGTCACCCATGACCAGACAGAGGCAATGACCCTATCCACAAAAGTAGCTGTTCTGAATGATGGCTATTTGCAGCAATTGGATTCCCCCGATCGCATTTACAGCCATCCGGCGAACCAATTTGTTGCCGGGTTTGTTGGCAGTCCCCAAATGAACTTACTGACTCTGCCCTGCCGCGATCGCCATGCCTGGCTGGGAAATTTTCAGATTCCGCTACCCAATTTGCCAACTATCCCATCTGAGGTTGTTCTGGGCATTCGTCCAGAGCATATCCGATTAGCACAACCAGGCGAACGACCAACGATTCAGGGCCGGGTATTTCTGGTAGAAAACCTGGGAATGTACAAGTTGGTCAGCGTTCAGGTCGCCAATTCTCAAGGTAGCCCTGTTACAGTCAGAACCTTGCTATCCCCCAACGAAGATTGGTCAAACCGGGAATTAACCCTGGTCATTCCAGAAGAGGTAACCCACTGGTTTGATCCCGTTTCAGGAGATGCATTGAAACTATGATGCGGTCGATTCGGAGGAATTCGATGATATTGAAAGTTCTTCTACTGATACTTGTAATTCTCTCTCCTGGATTACTGGCCTGTAAACTATCCAATCAAAATTCCAGTCAGATGACTGTTTCTGATTTAGTGCTAAATAAAATCACCTTTGATCTTTCCCAGATTTCACCAGATGGATTAACTGGCCCACCCAATGGACGACGATCGCTGAGTTATGAGTTTTGCATTACCGCAACCGAGAAGCACCTCAATGAAGTCCGTTTGATTAACCCTGCTATTCAAATTTCTCGATCGCCTGGACGAATTGGCTGCACTAAAAATCAGTATCTGTGTATCGGTGAAACCCATACTCCTCAATGGCGTGAGGTTCTGGTAGCGATCGCAAAGCTGGATTATGTGCAACGGATAGTCCAATTCTTTGGGGAATAGGAAAATAGCTCTAAAGTAAACCAAGTCTAGGTCCAGAACCGTACTCTTATAGGAAAACGACCGTTCTCTCATTGGACTTGGTTTACGTCTTAAGACAGAGAACTCTAGTTGAATAGTTGATCCAGGGGTAGAGGGATCTTTTTTTCCTAGGCTGTATAGTACAGGAATTGTTATTGAGTTGAGATGGCGTTATGACAAATCCACGTGTTGAATCGGACGCTTATGATAGAGGTATTATCCCTGCTGAAACAGCCGCCCGTAAAGAACGGGAAGGTGAAGAATATAAGCATATTCCTGAACCAGCAGAAGGTGAAAGTATAGATACCACAGGTGGGTTTACGGTTGATCGCGAAGGGTTGTTAAATAACTACGCGATCGAGCCTGAAATGTATTACGAAACCCCGGGGGATGCACGCAAGGAAGAAGAAGAAGACGTTGAGCACCGCGCTGAAGAACTGCATGACATCAACGACAACGATGAAAGCGGTTTGTTAACTTCTGAGCACGACTACCGGGGTAAGGGTAGCGGCATTATCTAGAAATAAGGAGAGCGTTATGATTGGTTTCATTGGTTCCTGGTTTTAGTGTTCATGGATTATTGGCGATCATCTTAGGGCCAGTTATCCTGTCATTTGTGAATACTTTATGGAGTCGCTACTTTGCCGAAAAGCATCCACGACTTAACATCAAAGCTGAGGCTTAGTAAAGCCTTGTTAGATTGAAGATCACTTCAAGAGCAGAAGATCATACTTGGGGTATCTGAATCAGGTACCCTAATTTTTGCGGCCATTTGCTTTTCTATTGTTCTGTAGAAGAAAGAGTCACCACTGGAAATAGGGTAGAAGCGGCAGGAGACTGGGTTTCGGTTGAAGCCGGACTGACGGAGGAAGTAGGAGTTGGCTGAACTCCTAAAATGCTGGTATTGCCTGGTGTGTAGTAAACGCCTGATACAGCCGCAATCATCAGGGTAGCTAGAGTACCTGCAAATAAAGCCTTCCAGCCCAATTCGGAAATGTCTTTGCGACGGGAGGGAATTAAGGCGATCGTACCACCAACAAAGATGCCAACCGATGCAAGATGGGCAAAGCCAGAGAGCGCGTAACTGACAATCAGCACAGCCCGATCGCTGATCACCCGTTGCCCCGCTGGTAATGCCGCTGCTTGAGCCAGAGCTTGATAGGGCGGAATGGCCGTTTCAAACAGACGACGACCAATAATTACAGAAGACTCCCACAATTCCTGCGGATTCAGGGATACTCCCGTCAGGAAAGTCAGAGGTAAGAATAGAAATCCCAGAATATTCGACAGAGTGACGATCTTGAAAATATTGCCGATCGGACTGGGCAACAGCGCTAACCCCACAAAAATCTGGTTGAACAGATACACCAATCCCAGGATCAAGATCAGCACAGCCGCGATCGAGACGGCCATTTTTACCCCATCCAGCGCTCCTACGATCGCGGCATCCAATGGGCTAACGCGCTCGATCGGCTCACCTGCGACTGTTTCCTGCGGCCCTTCAGGCTCTACCTGGGGAACTGACTCTGTTTCTCCTCGCTCCTGAGCTTCTACTGTAGCCTCTCCTCTCAGCACCTCAGTTAGTTCTTCATCCTCCGTGGTGACAGGCACTTCTACCATCGGTAACTGCTTTGTATCCTGTAGCAATTGCCGTTTGCTAGTCACCGTCCTCAAGCGGGATGCTTTTTTTTCCTTGGGCAATCCTCCTAGCGTTAGCGGCACCTGAGTTTCTGGCACCAAAATTTTGGCTACCACAAAGCAAGCCGGAATTGCCATGATCGAGGCTGATATTAGGTGTCCCAGAATATTGGGAAATACAGGTTTGAGAAAGCTGACATAAATTGCCAGGGTGGAAGAAGCGGCTGTACCAAAACAACAGGCCAGGATGGCACACAGTTCACTGCGAGTCATTTCTGCCAGGAAGGGCTTAACCACGATCGCCGCTTCAATCCCCACAAAAATATTGGCCGCTCCACTTAAGGCTTCAGCCCCACTCAACCGCATCACCGAGTAAAAAATCTTGGCAAATACATTTGTAATCACCTGAATAATCCCCAGGTTGTAAAGCAATGCCATCAAACCTGAGAAAAAGATCACCGTCGGGAGTGCCCGGAACGCAAAAATATAGCCCAGATTAACATCGGCAGGTTTATCGGGCAGCGGTACAATATTGCGACCAAAGACAAAGTTTGCGCCATAATCCGCCGCATCAAAGATGACATTCAGGAGATCGCTAAAAACCTGTAAAGCCTCTCGCGTGGGTGGAAACAGAAAAATTGCGGCTCCAAACACGAGCTGCAGCAAAATTCCCATAATCATGAGGCGCCAGGGAAACACCCTCAAACTACGATTCTCGGAAAACAACCAGGCAACGAAACACAGACCGAAAATGCCAAGTAGCGAGATCAGGTTAAGAATGGACATGGGCATTTTCCTCGCAGTAATGATTTTTATGGCGATTAGGGCAGCAGGTAAAACCATAACCAAAATACGCGAGAATCAGGGTTTTAGCATCCCAGAAGGAGAGGGGAATTTTCAAAACTTAAATCTTGTCCAAGTCCAGAACCGTAGTTTCTCTGATCGGAAAAGGACTGTCCTCTAGCTGGACTTGGTTTAATTGGAGAGCCTGCCTTCTTTTCCCCTTCTGCCATCTGCTCCATAGAATGTTGATAAATAGAATGTTGATAATGGGTGAGTAAGTTAATAGGGTTGAAGCGGTGAACAGTATGGAAGCGTTTGAGCCAACTCCTCCTGACTGGACTCAAGCTGCCACTCATGCAGCGGAATTTCAGTGCCCCTCCTGTCGAGCACTGAGCAAGGCTGCGACCCGAGTTTGGATTAATCGGCGATCGCCTGTTTACACAGAAGACCGTCGCCGCAAGTGGCAGGAGTTTTATCTGTGTGAGTGTAATACAGCTTGGTGGGCCTGGAGCAGCGATCGTCCCCCATCTGAACTGGCTAATCAGGAACGCGAGATGCCGCCTCGGCCAGAATTCTTTAATCCCTTTGAGGATTGAGAAAGCTGTCAGTTCCCCAATTCCATGAGCCTTCTTGCCGATTAAATCTTGTCCAATTTCAGAACCACACTTTCTCTGATCGGAAAACGGCTGAATAAGATGCAAGAGTTCCCTTCAGTTTAATTGTGACTAGCCGCTGGGCAAGCTAGACTGAGCCTGTTCACAATCTACAAGTCAAGGTTTTGGTGTGCAAAGCCCATTTCCCTCCTCTCCCCAATCAATTAACAGTGCAGAAGCGCTGAAGGCCGCGATCGCCTACCACCAAGCTGGCCATCTCGACCAGGCCGAGCAGCTTTACCGACAAATTCTGGCGCAGCAGCCTCAGCAGGTGGATGCTTTGTCCCTCATGGGGGTGATTGCCTGTCAACGCGACAAGTTAGAGGAGGGCATGGCACTCTACCGACAGGCACTGGCTTTGCAGCCCAACCATCGACAGGCCCGGGAAAATTTGAACCTGGCCCTATGGAAGCTAGGGAAAAAGCAGATTGACGAAGCGATCGCCAATCTCAACTGGATCGTCAACTTTGAACCCAGAAACGAACAGGCCCAGAAAACCCTGGCCAACATTTATCAAGAACAGGGAATGCTGGAACAAGCACTCCACCACTATCAACAGGCACTGGCTGCTAATCCTACCAGTGCTGATGTGCTGAATCGGATTGGAGTCGTATTACAATATCAGGGAAAACCGAACCTGGCGGCTCATTTTCATCGGCAAGCCTTGATCCACCAACCCCATAACGTTGATGCGCTCATCAGTCTAGCTAAAGCTGTTCTGGATCAGGGTAAGGTCGAGGATGGTCTAGCCTATATCAATCAAGCCCTGAGCATTCATCCCACCCATCCCATTGCCCGTTATAATCGGGCCTTGATCCTGCTTCAGAAGGGTGACTTTCAGCAGGGCTTTCCGGAGTATGAATGGCGGTTAAGAACGGCAGATTTCCCACCCTGTCCATTTAAGCAACCCGTCTGGGATGGCTCTAATTTTTCTGGAAAAACCCTGCTCCTCCATGCCGAACAAGGGTTGGGAGATACCATCCAATTCATCCGCTATGTTCCCCTGGTGACTGAACGGGGCGGACGGGTCATTCTAACCTGCCATCAGCCTTTGATGCGCCTGTTTTCCACTCTGCCAGGAATTGATCAATTCATTCCCTTAGGGATGCCACTGCCAGCGTTTGATACCTATGCTCCCCTGCTCAGCCTACCCAGAATTATGGGCACCACCCTCGACACCGTTCCCCATCAAGTTCCCTATCTACAGCCGCCTAGAGTGAATATAGAGTTGCCAACTCTGGCTGCGACATCGCCTGCTGAATTCAGCTGCTCCAGTGACAGCGAACAGCCAAAATCCAAAATTCAAAATCCAAAATTAAAAGTCGGCCTAGTCTGGTCAGGGGGCAATCTCTACAAACACAATCAAGCCCGTTCCTTTTCTCTCCAGGAATTTCACTCCCTTCTGGACGTTCCCGAAGTCAGCTTTTACAGCTTGCAAAAGGGTATTCCTCAACTGGAAATTGCAGAGTTGGGCTGGCAATCACGTCTCGTCGATCTGAGTGAACAGTTGCAGGATATGGCAGACACAGCAGATGCGATCGCCCAACTCGATCTGGTAATCACTGTAGATACATCAGTCGCCCATCTGGCAGGTGCTCTGGCTACTCCTGTCTGGGTTTTACTCGCCCATGTAGCTGACTGGCGCTGGTTGCTTAACCGTCAAGACAGCCCCTGGTATCCCACCATGCGACTATTTCGCCAAAGCCATCCCGGAGACTGGCAGGGCGTAATGCAGCGCGTGGTTGAAGCCCTGGAAGAAGCTAGAGATAAGGGTTGAAAGTTCAGAGTGAAGAGTGAAAAGTTTTGAGTTTTGAGTTTTAAGTTTTGAGTATATATCCAAGGCTATTACCCATTTAAACCAAATCCAGCAAGAGAACGGTCGTTTTCCGATCAGAAAATTCCGGTTCTGGACTCGGACACGATTTATTCTTAACTTTTAACTCTTAACCCTTAATCAGCCACAATCTACTAGCCAATATTCACCAGACCGACGTGTTTGAGGAACTTTCCAGTTCTTCTACAATCTTGGGCTTCAATTTCTCAAACTCTGCCTGCAATAAAGTTTTGGAAGTTGTAGGTTGGCCTATAGAAATAGAAGATTGACTCGTGATAGACCACTGTTTGAGAAGAGAACATTGGGAGGGATGAATAGTGACGTTAATCGCGTGAGCACACTGTTCGGGAGACTCCAGAGCAAAGAGGAGAATGCAATACTCGCTTGTTTCTCCCAACAAGCGGATCATTTCTCGCCCGTGGGAAGTTTTCAGATCTAGAAAACAGCGCAACCAGCGAGGCCCATTGTTCTGACTGTGAAAGCGATTATGAATAGCGGTTAGCCAGAGGATCATGGGATGCGGAGACATGGAACACAGGAAATTCCGGTAAATTCGGTTGTAAAGCCGATTCACCTCAAGACTACGGATTTCCTGTTGCGGTAGCATTACCCAAATTGCTGCCATCGCTTCCTTGCCCCGGTTCAACACCTGTGGAAAAACGATTTGAGCAATGGGTTTATCCTTGGGCCAAGTCGTCAGTTGACAGATTTCCTCCGTCAAGAGGGTTGACTGGGTAACTGGATTCTTGACCGGCAACTTCTTGGCTAATGCTTCCCCAATCCGGTTACCAAGCTGATAGCTGGCACTATAGCGTTCTTCCAGGGGCACCAGAGCTTTCAAAATTTCCGCGATCGACTGAGGCCGATTGGCTGCCTTTTTCTCCAGACAGGCCATAACCAGCACCTCCAGCGGTTTCGGCAAGCTCAAACTGGGGTTTACCGATGCAAAGGTGCGGGGAGGCAGATAATGATGGGCCTTATACCAACCACCAAACGAGTGAGTTTCAGCCTGCAATGGCATCTTGCCTGTCAGCATTTCAAACATCAATATCCCCAGACTGTAGATGTCTGAACGGGGATCTAGATCCTGCCCCTCCATTTGTTCGGGCGAAGAATAGGGGAGGGTACCCATAAAAGAACTGGTCTGGCCTGAATCTTCCTGCAACAGTTTGGCAATGCCGAAGTCTAGAATTTTCACCAGGTCGCCCAGCATCGGGTTGGGTGTTACCAGAATGTTGCTAGGTTTGATATCCCGGTGAATGATGGGACAGAGTTGCTTCTCTACCAGAATGCCTTCATGGGCGCACTGGAGCCCTAAGCAGATTTGCCGAGCCAGACTGAGAAACTTGGGCAGAGGCAACAACTGACGGCTGATCATCTCATTTAGACTTTGCCCTTGCAGGTACTCCATGACGTAGAACGGCACCTCGTTTTCGTCCACGCCAAAGTCTGTTACTCGCACGATATGGATACTTTTTTGGGCTAGTTGGGCACAGGTGCGGGCTTCACTGTTGAAGCGATCGCGCATCTTGGAGTTGAGCAAGGTATGAGACAGGAATTTGACAGCAATCACACTGCCTAACACAACATCCTCGGCTCGGTAGACCCGTCCCATAGCCCCTTTACCCACCAGTTCAACCAGGTGATAGCGCCCATTGAGTAAACGACCGATGTTTGAGTCTGTTGCCATAGGAGCAGTCAGCAAATATTAACCCTCTCTTAAGCCCTTCTCCTTTAGTAATCCCGTAAAGCTATTGTAGCCACTCAATCTGATTGATTTTTTTGATAGGTAAGACGGGAGACTGCCCACCTACTCTAACTGCCTTTCTAACGTTGCCTCCATCGTACTGGTGAGATAATGGCCAGCCATGATGCCACTAGAAAGGTAATAGGTATTTTCATTCAGCCGGTAGAGGGTTTCAAAACCACTGCGCCGCTGCCGATCGCCGATCGCCCAGTAGCGCTGCACGATCGATTCCTGAGCTAACCAGCCTTCCCCTTCTACCCGCCCCAGCAAACTATGTTGTAACACAAAGGTATACTGGCGTTCCCCGGCATCCATGCGCCCCCGGTACTGGAGAGAGATTTCTTTTCGCTCGGTTCCTGGGAAAATCAGCTTGGTGACCATCGTGAACCAATCATCGCGGCTCCAACCAACCAGCGTCTTGCCCATAACAGAGACTGGCAGTTCATTTCGTTCTAGCCAGTGCCCTTGCATCGCCCAACGTCCTGGCTGAATCAAAAAGGTATGAGCCACAATCCTAGTTCCTTGCCTCGACGACCCGTGCGCCATGCTGGTTCAATGATAATTCATGCTAGCATGCATCGGTTGACCTGAGCCGCTAACAGGGTAGCGCACGGGTAAATTCTACTACTGGATGAATCTCTCCAAGCAAAACAGCCTGACGCGCTCCCGTAACGGCGGGTAGATTTCCTGAAATATTGTGAATTCGCCAGTAGGCCAACACTGCAAAAGCGATCGCCTCCTTAAAATCGGCATTCAGTCCTACCTCATCCGTCGTTCTGACGGGAATCGCTCCTAAAAGTGTCTGCAAGCGTTGTTTTAAGTATTGATTTTTGCTGCCTCCGCCACAGAGCAAAACTTGATCCGGCATTTGGGGTAAATAAGAACGGTAGCTATGAGCAATCGAGGCAGCCGTCAGTTCGGTAAGGGTCGCCAGAATGTCAGCAGGTTGAGTCAGATTGTACTGCTGGCAGTCGTGCAAACAGTGCTGCAGATAATCCATCCCAAACAATTCCCGTCCGGTGGACTTAGGAGGAGGTTGATCAAAGAAGTCTTGCTGTAGCCATTGATCAATCAGAGGCTGACAGGGCTGTCCAGTCGCTGCCCATTCGCCATTGCGATCGTAGGTTTGAGCACCATTGGTTAACTGATGAACGGCCAGATCAAGCAGGCTGTTGCCAGGGCCAGTATCCCACCCAAGGACGGCTTCTTCCCAGCCACGATCATCCTTCCTGGCAGGTAAGTAAGTAACATTGCCAATGCCGCCAATATTTTGCACACAGCAAGACTGATCAGGGTGACCAAGTAGATAGGCATCCAGCTTAGACACTAAAGGCGCACCCTGTCCTCCAGCCGCAATATCGGCTACGCGAAAGTTGCTCACAGTCAGGATTTTGGTGCGATCGGCAATCAGATCCCCCCGGCCCAATTGCAAACTGTAGCCCAGGGAGTTTTGAATTGGGGAAGGTGGTCGGTGGAAGACGGTTTGACCGTGGGAACCAATCAAGACGGCATGGGGTTGTCCCTGTTGAATGGCTAGAGCGGCCTGGGCAAATTGCTCGGCGATCGCGTCATCCAGATCAGCCAGTTCCACCAGCGGTAGGGCAGATCCCGCACAGACAGCCAAAACCTTCTCTCGCAAGACGGTTGGGTAGGAAAAGGTTTTTCCTGCCAATAAGTTAACCTGCAAATCCTCGGTAGCCCCAGAAATTTCCACGAGGGCGGCATCAATACCATCAACGGACGTACCACTAATCAGACCAATCACATACATGAGCAATACTAGAGGAGAGGGAAAAATACCAGGACTATTACTATAAGCTGTGAAGAGTAACAAAACCTTGATGCAGGGAACACCGGGTTAGCTCTTTATTCCCTTAAAAGGTGTTGAAATTCGATGGGGCGCTACTCCCTGAGCAGTCTTTACCCTTGCCACGACCTGGTTTACAGATCATTCGCTGTAGGAGCGAACCACTGTTCGTTCTATGAAGACATGGGGCTGAACTTTAGAAAATTGATATTACCCTATCCAGTTCTTCTTTTACAGAAGAAAACACACTGGAACTGGCTAAAAATCTCCTCTAACCAAGCCAATACATTCCTCATGGTCACTGCTATTTGTGGCAAACTCCCTTGGTCTTGTTGCATTTGGTCACTTATCTATCGGTTGAATAGCAATTGGAGTGGACAACACCAAATCTGCCGACACAGACTCAATACCATCCAGGTTTTCAGTAACCTGCGTCGGCTGTTTTTTCCGGATAGCCGCGACTTCAGTCATCAGGGTGATTTACCAAAATAGTCATTTCCGCGAATAGCAAATCGCCGAAGTGCAAATAGCATCCTAGACTACCAATCAGTTGGGATTGCGGTGCAGCAAGCAAAACTGTTTATGCAAATTCGAGAACAAACGGCAGCATTGTAAAGAGGCTAAAGGATTGGCAGATACCGCTAACCGGTCTAAAAGCGAGTTTTGGGCTAATATGAGCTATGAGTTGCGAACTCTGCTCAATGTGATTTTGGGATTGACTCAACTGCTTAATCGCGATTGTTTTTTGATGCAGGAGCATCAGCGTTATCTAGAAACTATTAGCAATAGTGGCAAACACTTATTAAAGCTAATTAACCATGTATTGAAAATGTCGAAGATTGCAACTGGGATATCAACGATACATAAAAATGTTCTCAATCTACATCGTATATTGCATGCGCTGAGAGACGTAATGCATTTCACAGCACCTGTTCAAGGGATTGCAATTTAATCTTGATTATAGTGATAACCTGTCACAAATAATTAAAACGGATGAAGGCAAGCTACGCCAGATTTTCATTAATTTATTAGGAAATGCCATCAAATTTACCCAAAATCAAATTTACCCACAATAGAAACGTGTCACTCTGGGCCTCGGTAAAGCAAAAGGTAAGCACGGAAACTCCATTGCACTGCCCTTCCATCACCCTGCTGTTTGAGGTTGGAGGCACCGGGCTAAATATTAGACCAGAGAAACTCAATCGTCACGACTCGCACCTGCTACCAGAATGGTCTTAAAAGACATTGCCTTTATCCCGTTAATTGAGGCGCAGACCAAACTTCGTCACTCCCGGAAACTCAATGTTGAATTGTTCCCAGAAGTAATCTGCATGGAAGGTTTGATAGGGCTTAAACCCAATGGACTCATAGGTATGGCGAGCGACATCATTGCCGTTGATTACCATAATTCCGGCAAAGTCATGCTGCTGCGATCGCCCCTCCTCTAACAAAGCTCTGAGTAAGGCTTTACCGAAGCCTCGCCCTCTTGCCCCGGGTAATACGGCAACATTTTCAATAATCCAGGTTGCTTGGGGTGTGAGGAAAAACGGCCGCAAATTTCCTCCCCAAAGCGGAACAAACTCAGCGCACTCGTCGCGCCATTCTGGATCGAGCGCGTCACTCATTTGCCACAAAGGGGCATGCCGCTACGGGAACCGAAGAAATCATCAGCGAATTAGGCATTACACGGGGGGCCTTGTACCACCAATTCCGCGACAAGCTGGGCGTGTTTAAGGCGGTCATCGTTGAAGTCTACGGCGAGATCACAGACTACATCCAAGCTAAAATCCAGCCCCTAGACACCAATTGGCAGCAGCTTATCGTCGGCTGCAAGGCATTTCTCGAAGTGGCTCACCAGGAAGAACTACGGCGTTTAGTTTTCGTTGAAGCTCCAGCCGTTTTGGCAGCAGATGACTTGGCTGAAATCGATCAGTATGGCTTTGCGTTGCTCCATGAGTCTATCCAAATTGCAGTCAACGAGGGCGAGCTAAACACGATCGATGCAGAGGGGTTTGCTCACCTCGTCAATGGTTCGCTCAATGATTTAGCGGCTTGGGTTGCACAGTCGAATGATTTGAATCGATTGAAAACAGCACAATCTTTAGTGGAGACATTACTAGAGCGGCACCGAAGCTAAACCTAATTATCGAATCTCAGATACTTGGTTTGATGATTACCACCCTGATTAATAAAGCCCACGGTGGGTATCCGGTGGTGCTCCAGTTACGCGCTGGCAATAGTCATGGGACTGGACTGTTGCGCTGGTCGTTCTGGCGGTTGAAACGAGCGTTTCCAGGCGTATGGATTATTTTCATATCAATTCTTCAAAAATTCGCTACATGTAGAGAGACGTTAGATGTAGCCACTATGAGTGGCATCCTTACAGCAGTTTTCAGATGAATAGTCCACAGTGTGCGAACTAGCCCAGCAGATCATGATCGGAAATGCACTTGTTAATAATTCGCGTTAGTGCTTGATCGAGAGCTCCACGAGAAGGAGCAAGTATGAACGGCTATTTCCGGAGCTTGTGGGACTCGTTCAGGCTACCAGATTGTGGCTTACTCAAGCAAGAACCGCTGTAAGTATCGCTGCTGAACACTCTGGTCTTGCAGCTTGACCTTACCGTTTTTCACCGTTTTCTCACTTTGACAGTGGGGACACTTCATTGCTAAGCCTTATGCAGCATAGCTATCTTAGCAATCACCCTTTAGAAAACCACTGCCTAACTGTCCATCTTATGGAGGATAAGGTTATCGGTCTATCGAGAGCGGCGGCGCAAATTTACATCGGGATTTCAAAATTTCAGGCATTCTGACATCGAGATCATGCGCTGAATCAAGCGCGATCGTATGACTGACCTATGCCGCCAAACTTGGCATGACAATTGTCTGGCACAATGTCAGAAATGCTTCCAGATTGTTGATCGTTGAATGCTCGATCACGCATTTGTCTGATCTTTTCCAGGGGAATTTGGGATCAGCATGTTCGATAATGACTTCGCCCGCTTCATAACTGAGTTGGACTTCAGAGCCACTGTACTCATAGTAGCCTGTGGAGTGAATAACCCTTAGCAAACAGGGACGCAGCCAGCCATCGGCAGACAGACGCATGCGATTACAGCGAT
>NZ_JBRAGO010000027.1:0-44375 GCF_052746595.1 Leptodesmis sp. | reverse complement strand
CGAAGCGTTAGCGGGATGAGCGTCAATAAATACCGCCTTCCAGAAACGACGCGCCACGCCCACAAACTGGCTTCTTGCCCTGCGTCTTCTTGCCATCTGCCTTCTTGACACAAAAATACACTTCAGACTGGGGGAGCCGTGAAGTGTACTTTGTTAGTTGAATGGTTTGGCAGAACGATTGCGGAGGGCGATCGTGCCAAAACTTGAAGACTTGCTTTCTGGGTTGCCTTAGTACAAGGCTTCTTCTTGGTGGGTTTGAATGGTGCAATCAGAAGTTGGATAGGCCACACAGGTCAGCACATATCCAGCTTGAATTTGATCATCATCCAGGAAGGATTGGTCAGACTGGTCGACGGTGCCAGAAATCAGTTTACCTGCACAGGTTGAACAAGCACCTGCACGGCAGGAAAAGGGCAAATCAATCCCTTGCTCTTCAGCAGCATCCAGGATGTACTCATCATCGGGAACTTCGATGGTGGTGTTTAATCCTTGCTCTTCGTTAATTAGAGTGACCTTATAAGTTGCCATTGAGTGATCCTCTCAATAATGGATACAGCACATTAAGCCTCTGATAGTTGATTCAGCAGTCTATAGTTTGTTAAGACTACTTAACACTCAACTTCATCACTTTCGATACTACGGGATAAAGCCACCTTTAAAGCTGTTGTACTCCCCCTAGGATGAACGGGATTCGTAATGGAAATGAGCAATTTAATCTGCTTATCTTATAGGACGATAGAAAACGACTGGATTCGGTAGCTCAAAAAACCCCTAAAGCTTGGAGGGTACTGTCTGCCCCCCGATTTCATTGATTTTCAGGCCACTAAAAAATGTTTAATATTAACCTTTAAGTCTATGATTTTTTCTTATGAATCAATCACACTCCGTTAATTTGGGAATTGGTTTGGCAGGAACAGGCTATGCAGCGAAATTAAGAGCTGAAGCCTTGATGACAGAAGCACGTGCCAAACTAGTTGCAATCGCTGGCCATGATTTTGAGCGAACTCAACTTTTCAGTCAGACCTATCAGGCGATCGCCTACCCCTCCTGGCAAGACTTATTAAATAGACCTGATATTGATCTGGTCATCATTGCCACGATCAACCAGGATCACGGCAAGATTGCCAGAGCCGCCTTGCAAGCCGGCAAGCACGTTGTTATAGAGTATCCGCTGGCGCTGGATCTAGCCGAAGCGCAGGAGACGATCGCTCTGGCCAAGGCACAAAACAAACTCCTGCATGTCGAACACATTGAGTTATTGGGGGGCGTACATCAAGCTCTCAAAGCATCCCTACCCCTCGTTGGTAAAGTCTTCTACGCCCGCTACGCCACGATCAAACCCGAACGCCCTGCCCCCCAGCGTTGGAGCTATCACTACGACCAGTTTGGTTTTCCCCTGGTTGGTGCCCTTTCCCGTCTGCATCGCCTGATCGACCTGTTCGGTGCCGTTACCCACGTCACCTGCCAAGCCCAATTCTGGACCCCCGATTCCCGATCCCCGATTTCCTACTACACATCCTGTCTCTGTACTGCCCACCTCCACTTCCAAACGGGCCTCCTGGCTGAAGTCACCTACGGTAAAGGAGCCGCTCTCTGGGAAGCCGAACGCAAATTTGCCATGCATGGCGATCAGGGAGCACTTGTGATGGATGCTGATCAGGGCAGGCTGATAACCGCTGCTGGTAGCCAAGCGATCGCGGTCGGCGGAAGACGGGGCTTATTTGCCAGAGACACCGCAATGGTGATCGATCACCTGCTGGCCGGCACTCCGCTATACATTACCCCGGAAGCTAGCCTGTACACTTTGAAAGTGGCTGATGCCACCCGTCGGGCTGCCGAGACAAGGCAGACGATCGCGATTGAATAACGCGATTGTGGATTGAGTCCGGAACTATCAAGGGCCAAAAATTCCCAAGTCTTAATTTCTAATTCAAAATTTTTAATTCACCCTACTCCCCTTGTCCCAGATATCGCAAAATCCCCCGTGCGATCGCGGCGGCCATCCGGCTGCGGTAAGTTGGAGTTCTGAGTTGGGCGGCATCCTCTACCCCTGTGACAAAACCCACTTCTAATAAGACGGCTGGCATGGATGTGCGTCGGATGACATAGAAGCGGGCCTGCCGAACGCGGCGATCGCGGGCACCCGTATCTTCCAAAATGGTCTGGTGGATTACTTGAGCCAGTTGCTTGCCAGTATTGTAATAGTAGGTTTCAACGCCGTTGATGTCTGAGCGATTGGCAGGCATAGCGTTGGCATGAATACTGACAAAAATGGTCGCATTCGCCCGTTCTGCCATTTGCACACGCGGTTCTAACCCCAGGTCGTATTCCCCATTGCGGGTCAGGACAACCGTGATGTCCTGCTGTTCCAATAAACTTGTAACCTGCTGGCTGATATCCAACACAATATCCGTCTCTCGCAATCCACCAATGCCCACTGCCCCTGGATCTGGCCCACCATGTCCGGGATCAATCACCACCACTCTGCGACCATTCGGCACCGTAGACAAAGAGCGGGGCAATCTCAGCCCTTGGTTTACCGGAGTAGGCTGAACTTCGGTAGCCGATACTGGAGGACTAACAGCTACCGGAGCCTGGGGAACTTCAATATCCTGACTAGGGAGAATTTCAGAGGTGGCAAGCAGAGGAGAAAATTTGGCTGGTGGAAGTTCTACAATCCATTGCCGGGCAGAGTTATAGCGCACCCGAATTTGCTTCGGATCGAGGGTATAGCCCCGATCGAGTTCCAGGACAATGCGGGTAGTTTCCCGATCGAACTGGGCCACTCGTAAGGTAGCAAACTTACCGCTGACTGCCTCCGTTTGCTTGGGACGACCCAGTTTCGTTCCGGGCAAGTCAATCACCAGTCGGGTGGGGTTATACAGCAATCGAGCACGGGGCTGTACCCCTTCATCGGTGCTCAGTTCCAGTTGGTTTTGTCGGGAGTCAAAGCGCCAGGATTGGAGAGTTGTGGCACTCGCGATCGACGTGAGTAGCAACCAGGCTCCCACCAATCCAGGAAACAACCAGCGTAATTTCACAGTCCCGTACCTCGTACAATCTTTCGCAGTGTGAGTGTGGCAATGTGCCCACTGTAGCGCTTTGACGGCGTTGTCAGCTCATCATGTTCCCGTATGGATTGAAGGAGATTCAGCAGGCGGTTGCACGTCATTTGTCGTCGGTCATTGGCCATCAGCATTGGCAAAGAAGCAATGACCAGTGACAGTCTCCGCTAAAGTTTATTGCTGCAAACTGCTTATTCGGGGAGGCGGTCTTTGGCCAGGGTGGCGATCGCGTCCCCTAAAGCCGTGGTCAGATTTTTGCGGGTTTGGGCATGGTCGGCCTGCTCCGTTTGTAAGGCTTGAGTCAGGCGATCACATTCCTGGAGGGCTTGAACGAGGCGAGATCGCAGTTCTGCTTCTGTAGTTAAGCTATCGACCAGAGCCTGGGCTGGAGACTCGACAGTTTCTCCAGAGGTGCTGGAAAACCGCCCCTTTAACTGGTTGATTTCCTGCTGCAAGGCCGCGATCGTTTGACGGGCGGTTCTGGCTTCACTTCGTCGTTGCTGAGCTTCTGTTTCATACAGCCGCTGCCAGCTAATCGCACTGGCGTAGGCGGCTTCCCGTTCTTGTTGAGCCTCTGCCAACCGCTGCTTGAGGGCTTTAATCTCATCCAACCATTGCGTTACATCCTGGGTCATGGGTCTGGCTCCTTCGTCTGGCGGCTGAACGCCTCCCGTTACCAAAAATCTGTTGTAAGGAAGTCTAATGGAGTTTCTCTGCTAATGTCATTACATATTTAAGAGACTGCTGACGAAAGCCGGAACAGGCAAAATAATCAGCAGCAACAGGGCCAGGGAGAGAATGCCCAGAAGATCTCGGCGATTGTCCAACTCTGTAACATCGTTGAGGGCAGGTTCGTCGTTGGTGGGAATGAGAAACAGGACGATCGCCCACAACATGAGATACCGCTGGGCAAAGGAGAGGAGGAGCAACAGCAAGCGGGCAAACTGGCCAATCATGGCTCCTGTTCGTTGTCCAAACATGGCATGAACAATGTGGCCTCCATCCAGTTGACCAACGGGCATCAGGTTAAAGGCTGTGACGACCAGACCCAAACTACTGGCAACGGCAACAGGATGCATTTTGACCGCCATTCCACTGGCGAGCGTCCCTCCCAACATCAGCTTAGCCACCAGCGCAAAGAGCAATGAAAATCGGGGATCAAACGCCTGTACGTTAAACAGATTCGGTTGTTGGGGCAGAGACACAACTTCTGAGTGGGCTAATCCCCACATCAGGAGTGGCAGAGCCAGGATAAAGCCCATAATAGGGCCAGAAAATCCCACGTCAAATAAAGCTTTACGGTTGGGAGTTGGCGATCGAATTTGAATGAAAGCGCCAAAGGTACCAAAGGGAAACCAGGGCAGGGGCAACACCGGAATGAAGTAGGGCAGGGTGGCCCGAATGCGATGACGACGAGCCGTGAGGTAATGGGCTAACTCATGAACCCCCAGAATCAGTAGCAGTACCAGTGCATAAGGCAGTCCTTGAGCCAGCACATCGGGAGAGATCTGAATGGATTTACCTCCATCCAACCGGCCAGAAATCTGCAACCAGGCCAGACAGGTTGTGCAAAAAGTAGCCAGTAACAATCCTCCTGCTAGCACAGGACGGGTGAGTACCTCTAGTTCGCCCCGATCGCCATACTGTTTAGAACGAGGATTAGTAACCAGGGCGAAGAAGGGTTTGCCGTTTGGTCCCTCCTGCAAAACAACAAGGAAGCGATCGCCAAATTGACGTTCCACATTCTCCCGAATGGTGCGATAGGCCACCTCTGGATGACTTCTCAAGTGTCCTTTGCAAATTACTGCCTGGGGCCGGTATTCCACATTCTGCAGATAATAAATTGACCAGGGGAAACAGGTCTGCAGGTGCTGTTCCTCCACTTTATCAATAGGACGGACGGCGACAGGTTCCATTTGTGATTCCACAGGGTTGCCGGGTGCGATCGCAGGTTCCTCGGCATTGGTTGGCTCAGACTGCTGCGGCGTAATCCGGCCCCATTGAATCAAAAACCAGTACAAGACCAGACAGGCCAGCAGCGGCACCAGTACAAGATAGGAAGGAGGTGGTCTGCGATTGTTCGCCAAAGCCCAACCACTCCAAATGAAGGCAGGCATCATGGCAACTAGCCACAATAACCAGATCGGCGTTCGGGTCACGGTGGAAACCCGCTGCACGATAAAGTAAGTGATTAGTCCCAATAGAAGTAGTAGAAATAAGGGGTGCATGTGCCTTTTCTAAACTCTGTTAAGAAAGGTTTCCTGAGACGACTTGCGATCGCACAGTCACAGGGAGATATTATCCAGGGAATTGGGTTTTAAACCTTGTCCAAGCCCAGAACCGGAGTTCCTCTTGATCGGAAAACGACCGCTCTCTAGCTGGACTTGGTTTAGATGTCCTAACACCTCACCCATATAACGACTCACCTAGTTTAATTTCCAATGGACGGAAAGGTACAAAAACTTAGGATTTCCCCAAAATCTTTCCTCCCCTCGTACAGCCCTTTCGCTAGAACGTCTCTACCGCTCCTCAACTTCCACTCTCTTACCGTAGCCCGTGATCAACCAACCAACCTCCCCATCCTCCGTCTCCCATCTCCCGCTGAAGAAAGCCCCTAAACTCATCTTGTCCGGAGGCAAAACCAACCCCTCTACTCGGATTTATGCCTTTCCGCCTAATCGAGAGACCCTGGGGGCAACGGCTTACTTCATTGTAGAAGAGGTAAACATTCTGGTCGATTGTCCAGCCTGGAACAGCATAAACCAAAGCTTTTTGCAACAACAGGGAGGGGTGCAATGGCTGGTACTTACCCATCGGGGGGGCATTGGTCAGGCACGGGAACTGCAACAGACTTTCAATTGCCAGATTCTGATTCAGGAGCAAGAAGCCTACTTGCTACCCCAATTAAGGGTGACTTCCTTTTCCCAGACCTTTGCCCTCACATCCCGCAGCCGCACTTTATGGACTCCCGGCCACTCCCCTGGCTCCTCCTGCCTTTATTTCAATGAGTTTGGGGGAGTGTTATTTACCGGGCGGCATATTCTGCCCAATCCGCAACGTCAACTCGTGCCGATTAAAACCGCCAAAACCTTTCACTGGCCAAGACAAGTCAGGAGTGTGCAAAAGTTACTGGCAGAGTTTAGCCCAGCAACGCTGGAAATCATTTGTCCAGGGGCAAATATTGGTTTTCTGCGCGGTCAACTCCCTGTCTATCAGGGCTATCAGCAGTTACAGCGAGGACGAGATTTAAGCCAGTCAGAAAAATCGTAAAATGAATCCCTGTTCTTACGTCCAACCTGCTCGATCCATAATTTTCAGAGCTTCGGCATTCTTCTGGCCATAGATAGCTGCATCCAGGGGATCGGCTTTAAACTCTCCCAGGCTGGCTAACATGGGGTCGATCGCCACCTGAGCCACGACCGGATATTCGTTATTGCCTTTCGCAAAAATGGCCTGTGCCTCTGGAGTAGCAAGAAACTCTAAAAACTGAATTGCGGCTTCCGGATTTTTGGCAGTTTTCACCACTCCGCCACCGCTGATATTGGTATGGGTACCGCGATCGTCCTGATTCGGGAAAAACACGCCCACTTTAGAGGATATCTCCCGTTCCTCTGCTTTCTCGGATTCCATCAACCGCACCACATAGTAGGTATTCACCAATGTCAAATCGGCGACCCCGGCAGCAACTTCTTGAATTTGGGCTGTGTCATTTCCCTTGGGAGGATGAGCAAAATTAGCGACCAATCCCCTTGCCCAGGCTTCTGTTTGTTCAGATCCATTGGCGGCCAGTAATGAACCCGTCAGCGATTGGTTATAGACATTGCTGGAGGAGCGCACAATAAATCGTCCTTTCCAGCAAGGATCTGCCAGATTTTCATAGGTGGATAAATCGGCAGGCTTAACACGGTTTTTGTTATACACAATCACCCTGGCTCGTTTGGAGAAGCCGAACCAATTGCCTGCCGGATCACGCAAGTTGGCAGGAATGGCACTCTGCAGCGCCTGGGATGAGGTGGGCAAAAATAAGCCCGCTTGTTGAGCACGCCAGAGATTTCCCGCATCCACAGTCATCAACACATCGGCAGGACTGTTGGTGCCCTCACTTTTAATCCGCTCAATCAGCTCATCGGCCTTCGCTTCAACCAGATTAATGGCAATGCCGCTTTGCTTAGTAAAGGCTGCATAGAGCGCATTATCACTGTCGTAGTGGCGGGCAGAATACAAATTAATAGCTTGCTTGGCCTGAGAACTGCCTGACTCCTGTTTCTGGCCACAACCACCCATCGCCACAACGGCGATCGCGCTGCCAGAGGCAAGAAAAGCCCGTCTCGTCATTTTCATAAGATGATTTCACTCCCACAGTTGCTACTAGATTATTGAAAATATCTTTCAAAAAGCAGCATAAAATATGAAGAGCGAAAGAGCAAGCTTAATGAGATTCATTCTCAGTTTAATCAGGCCTAAGAACTGTCAGTGCTGAAAGGACTCCGGGTTATCAATGTTAGTAAGGTCAGAGCTAACACTAATATTTCTCATAGAAGATAGATGTTTTTGCCCCTGTTCCATTCCTGTTGAAGAGCAATAGCTGGACTGTGAGAGCTTCTGTTGCTCAGGCTCAATAAATTCAACTGATTAGTGCCGTGTAACACATCAACATTCGATCTCATAGCATTTAATAAGTTTTTATCTTTATCTGGTTGAAGTTAATCCACATTCACTACAACTGCTTTACAAAAGAAAATTATTTAAAATCTATCTTCCACAAGTTTTTGGGGAAGACTGAATAGCGTTCAGTCAAAGATCCGAATTACCATTTTTGATTTTTTACATACCAGGCTACCCTGCTCATCATTGCTTTATAGACATACCTAGGTACTGCTATTAGGATTGGGGGATAGCACAAGGGGTGCCCTAAAGTTTCTAAGGTTGTCACATATGAAAGTAGTCATTTTAGCTGGGGGATTGGGAACTCGTTTGAGTGAAGAAACCACTATTAAACCCAAACCAATGGTTGAAATTGGTGGTCAGCCAATTCTCTGGCATATTATGAAAACCTACTCAGCCCACGGAATTAACGAATTTATTATCTGTTGCGGATACAAAGGGTATGTGATTAAAGAATACTTCGCAAACTACTTTTTGCGAATGTCGGATGTCACTTTTGATATGCGATCGAACCAGATGGATGTGCACAATGGCAATGCAGAACCCTGGCGGGTAACACTGGTCGATACGGGTGAAAGTACCATGACGGGGGGACGTTTACGACGGGTACGGGAGCATATTGGCAATGGCACCTTTTGTTTTACCTACGGTGATGGGGTGAGTGATGTCAACATCACGGACGTGATCCGCTTTCATAAAGAGCAGGGTACGCTAGCCACTTTAACTGCCGTTCAACCACCAGGACGATTTGGGGCGATCGCGCTGGGACAGGGGCAAACCAAGATTCAGTCCTTTCACGAAAAGCCAGAAGGAGATGGAGCCTGGGTCAATGGCGGTTACTTTGTGCTGGAACCAGAAGTGATCGATTACATCGCTGCTGATTCCACCACCTGGGAACGGGAACCACTGCAAAAACTGGCGCAGTCCAATCAGCTTTCTGCCTACCGTCATGCTGGTTTTTGGCAACCTATGGATACCTTAAGGGACAAGAATTACTTAGAAGATTTATGGAAAAACGGTAAAGCTCCCTGGAAAATCTGGTAAATTGCTCCTACTTCCCTTAAAATCCCCCTTCTAGGGAATTTAGGGTGTGGTATGTATGACTTTGCGATTATCGGTGGTGAGATTGTTGGCCTTTCTACAGGCATGGCTATTGGTACGCGCTATCCTACAGCGCGTATTTTGTTATTGGAAAAGAGAGTACCTGGGCGTTTCATCAAACCGGTCATAATAGTGGTGTGATCCATTCCGGAATCTACTACAAACCGGGAAGCCTGAAGGCGCAATTTTGCCGGAATGGTTGCCAGTCGATGGTGGAGTTTTGTCGGCAGTACCAGATTCCCCATGAGGTCTGTGGCAAGATAATTGTGGCGACTCAGGAAAAGGAACTGCCATTGCTGGAAAATCTGTACCAGCGAGGGCTACAGAATGGGATTCCTGTGGCTCGGATCACGGCAGAGGAGGTGCGGACCATTGAACCACATGTTAGTTGTCTGGCCGGAGTTCGCGTCTTTTCAACGGGTATTGTGAATTACCAACAAGTTGGTGCCAAGTATGCTGAACTGATGGCATTACAGGGTGCGGATCTGCGCTTGAATACGAAGGTCATGCACATTCGCGACACGGCTGATGGTCAAGTGATTGAAACCAATCAGGGCAGTTTTGCAGCCCGCTTTTTAATTAACTGTGCGGGATTGTACAGCGATCGCGTCGCCCAGTTGGGAGGAGCCAATTCTCCAGCCAAAATTGTGCCATTTCGGGGCGAATACTATGAATTGGTGCCGGAAAAACGCTATCTGGTAAATACTCTGATTTATCCCGTTCCCAATCCAGCCTTTCCTTTTTGGGGGTACATTTCACCAAAATGATTGATGGCAGTGTTCATGCTGGCCCCAATGCTGTGCTCAGTCTGAAACGGGAGGGCTATCACAAGACCGATTTTGACCTGCGGGATACGCTGGAGGTGATGACCTTCCCCGGTTTCTGGAAACTGGCCGCTAAACATGCCGATGAAGGGATTCAGGAGATTATACGATCGTTCAGCAAGGCCGCGTTTGTTCGCAGTCTGCAACGGTTGATTCCAGAAGTCCAGATGCCAGACATTGTGCCAAATCATGCGGGGGTGAGAGCGCAAGCGTTGATGAACGACGGTAAGCTAGTGGATAACTTTTTGATTGTGAACGGTACTCACTCAATTCACGTCTGCAATGCTCCGTCTCCAGCAGCTACGGCTTCTCTGGAGATTGGCAAAGCGATCGCGGTACAAGTTCCAGCACCTCCCACTTTAACCCTCGCATTCACCTCTTAACCCTCGCATGAAAGTACTGATTACTGGTACAGAAGGCTATCTTGGATGTCTGCTGGCGGCTTTCCTGCTGCGCCAGGGATACGATGTCACCGGAATGGATACGGGCTTTTACAAAGCAGGCTGGCTGTATAACGGCGTTGACTTGGCTCCCAAAACCGTCAATAAAGACATTCGCCATATCACCCTGGACGACTTACAGGGCATGGATGCCGTGGTACACATGGCGGAATTATCCAATGACCCAACCGGGCAACTGGCTCCCCACATCACTCATGAAATTAATTTCAAAGGCAGCGTGCGATTAGCAGAACTGGCAAAACAAGCTGGAGTTAGCCGTTTTGTCTATATGTCGTCCTGCAGTGTGTATGGCTTTTCTACTGAGCCGGAAGGAGCCTCGGAAGCATCGCCGGTGGATCCGCAAACCGCCTATGCCAAGTGCAAAGTGATGGTAGAACGGGCGATCGCACCAATGGCCGACGACGACTTCTCCCCCACCTTCATGCGCAATGCTACTGCCTTTGGAGCCTCTCCCCGAATGCGGTTTGACATTGTGATTAATAATCTGGCGGGATTGGCCTGGACAACAGAAAAAATCAAAATGAACAGTGATGGTACTCCCTGGCGACCTATGGTTCACGCCTTAGACATTGCTAAAGCCACGCTCTGTGTTCTGGAAGCTCCTCGCGATATGATTCACAATCAAATCTTCAATGTTGGCGATACATCGAATAATTATCGAGTCAAAGACATAGCGGAAATCATTGCCGATATCTTCACAGGGTGCAAATTGAGTTTTGGCAGTATCAGTGCCGATCGACGCAATTACCGCGTCTGCTTCGACAAAATCAATACTCAACTGCCTGGATTCAAGTGCGAGTGGGATGCCAGTCGAGGAGCACAACAATTGCATGACCTCTTCACTCGCATTGACCTCACTGAAGAGATGTTTCACTTCCGAGGCTACACCCGCCTGAAACAATTGGAATACCTGATCCGCACTCAACAAATTGACCAGGATTTCTTTTGGAAACCCCTATAAAACGGTGGTCTTTGGTAGAGATGCTCCACCGGAACGCCTTTACCAACAAAACCACTCAGCCCGAAGAAAAAAGCTTATGATTTTCACTGAAACTCAACTCAAAGGCGCGTTCATCATTGATGTAGAACTCTTAGCCGATCAGCGGGGAGCCTTTGCCCGTACCTTCTGTGCTAAAGAGTTTGAGCAGCATGGTCTAAAACCGACCATTGCCCAATGCAATCTCTCCTTTAACTACAAAACAGGCACGATCCGGGGAATGCATTACCAGGTTCCTCCGGCTGCTGAAACCAAATTGGTGCGGTGTACTAAGGGAGCCATTTACGATGTGATCGTTGATCTGCGTCCTGATTCTCCCACCTATCGGCAGCATATCGGTGTGGAACTCACTGCAGACAACCGACGAGCACTATACGTTCCTGAACTGTTTGCCCACGGCTATCAAGCACTTACGGATGGAGCCGAAGTAGTTTATCAAGTTGGCGAGTTTTACACTCCAGGCTATGAACGGGGTCTGCGCTATGATGATCCGGCCTTTGGCATTTCCTGGCCCTTACCCGTCACCGTGATTTCTGAGAAAGATGCCTCCTGGCCCCTGTTTGAAACTGTGTCCGCCTAATTGCAGCTTAATTTCAAGTATGTATGGATCAGGTGCGTATGAAACTGAGTGTGATTCTCCCGTGCTATAACGGTGCTGCTACGATCGCGGTTCAGCTAGAAGCCCTCACTCGCCAGCAATGGCAAGGCGAATGGGAAGTGGTGGTCGTTAATAACAGCTCTACCGGCAATTCTATGGAAATCGTGGAAAGCTATCGCGATCGCCTGCCCCAGTTGCGAATTGTCGAAGCGTATCATGCTCCTGGCCCCCATCAGGGGGTTACCTATTCCTACACTGTGGGGTTTCAGGCCGCAATGGGGGATGCCTTTGTGCTTTGTGAAGCCGATGATGAAGTGGGAGACGGCTGGCTGACCACTATGGGTAAAGCGCTGCAAACCCATGACTTTGTGGCCGCCGCCCTGGAATATCAGCGATTAAATCCAGCCTGGTTGGTGGGAGATGGCTGGCAACAACAGTCCGTGGAAGCAGGTCTGACGACCATTTCCCCACCCCTATTTCTACCCTATGCGAGTGGGTGCAGCTTTGGTTTGCAGCGATCGGTTTATGAAATAATTGGCTTTCCAGACAAAACTTGTGGAGCCAGTTGGGATACGGATTATTGCTGGCGTGCCCATCTTGCAGGTATTCCCCTGCATTTTGTCCCAGAAGCCACAATTCACTATCGGCTGCGTCATCAGTTAGGCGATCGCTACCGTCAGGGAAAATCCTGGAGCAAAGCTCATCTGGCCCTATACCGCAAATATGGCCCTCCCCCAACCCGGTTGAAGGCACTCAAGCATCACCTCCGCAGTACCCTGCAACTCTCCTGCCATTTACTCCAGTTACCCATCAGCATTCGCGATCGCCAGAAACGGACCAATTGAGTTTGGGGTCTGGGCTGGTGCGTCGGCGATTGGCAGGGAGGGGAGCATTTGTGGACGTAACCCAAGCCAACCCTGGTCCAATGTCCCCCCTGATTTGAAAATAGCTGTAATTCTGATACTTTTAACTCTTAACCCTTAACTGTTCCTGTTTCATGCCCACCTACTCTTTGATTGTCCCGATTTACAACGAGGAGGAAACAATCCCCGAACTGTATCGGCGGCTGGTAGCAGTTGTAGATGAGTTAGATGGAGAGGTAGAGTTCATTCTGGTTAATGATGGCAGCCGCGATCGTTCGCTCATGCTGTTGCGCGATTTGCACGAAAAGGATTCACGAGTCTGTTACCTCAGCTTGGCTCGTAACTTTGGCCATCAAGTGGCAGTCACGGCTGGCTTAAACTTTGCTCGTGGCAAGGCAGTAGTGATTCTGGATGCGGACTTGCAAGATCCCCCTGAATTAATTCCCCAACTAATTGAAAAATGGCATCAGGGCTATAGCGTGGTGTATGCCCAGCGCACACAACGCCGTCAGGAAAACTGGTTTAAGCGGGCCACTGCCTTTGCCTTTTACCGTCTGTTAAAGCAACTGGCGGATGTAGACATTCCTTTGGATAGCGGTGACTTTTGCTTACTGGATCGGCAGGTCGTGGATGTATTGAATGCCATGCCAGAACGCAATCGCTACATCCGGGGGCTGCGATCGTGGGCGGGATTTCCTCAAACCGCTGTTTTGTTCGATCGTGATCCCCGCTTTGCTGGCAGCGTCAAATATACGTTTCGGAAATCCCTTGGTCTGGCGATTAATGGGTTGGTTTCTTTTTCCACCGTCCCCTTACGCTTGTCTACGTATCTGGGGTTATTTTCTGCCGCGATCGCCCTGCTCATGGCCTTTCTAGTCATCTACTGGCGCATCTTCTTCCCCCTTTCCCCACTGACAGGGTACGCCATTATTGCCTCCAGCGTCTTCTTCCTGGGAGCTGTGCAACTGTTCAGCATTGGCATTTTGGGAGAGTATATTGGACGCATCTACGACGAAGTGAAAAATCGCCCTCTCTATACCCTCTCAGAAGTCGCTGGCTTTACCTCCCCCCAGCCAACTCGCAATAGGAGTTAAGAGTTATGAGAGCTACTCTTCTCACCCGATTTTGCAAAATTGAGGACTCCCAGCGTTCGCGTCGCCATCATCGCCACTACCCCCCTCACCGATAACGAAGTCTGGATACCGATCCAGGTCGGAGAGTTACTCGTCTTCCAAGATGGCCATCCCCTCCTGGAATTCAAATAACAATCCGTTATCCCCAATCCCCAATCCCTAATTCTTGATCCCCAACCTCTACCATTTCGCATTATGACCGCACCGGGTTAAGGGAGCATTCACAGAAATATAGCCAAACGTGGGATTTGGGTTTCCATAAGGCGATGAAATTCGGTAATAAAATCGACCATCTGATCCTTGATAGGTTTGCCCTCCATCGAGCAGTCGAATGCGATCGCCCCTGTTCAAAATCCCTGTTCCCAATCCTCCGGTACCGGGAAAGTTCGTATAAAACTGCGTGTAATTCTGAACTACTTTGCGACAATCACTCCAATAGTTACTTTGAGCCAACCATCCAGGCCCGTCGGCGGCTAGAAATGAGCGAGTTAGGTTGGCAGAATTCCTGGAAAAAGTCAGTGACCTTGACGCGATAAGTGACGGGGTTGCTGCAAACAGACCAGTCGGTGCCGCAATCGTGACAAGCACGATTGCGGCAATCATGCTGATCGAGTACTTCAGCTTTATCATGGTTGCAGCCTTTCTAACATCCACTCAATACGTTGTTTTACTGCTCATCCTACACGGTTCCCTGGTAAGGACTGCACATTCAGGTGTCTCATTTAAACTTTCGCAACATAATAGTCGAGCGGGTAGGCAGAGATTCATAAGGAGAGTTAACACAGCCTAAAAACATTTCAAAAGGGGCGCTATTATACTTAGATACGCTGCGGGTAAATGAGAGTATTGAACGTTTTAGCAGAATATTCCACGCTATCGGCTAATGTGACCCGGATGAGTAATGGCCTCACTGTTATTCATCAATGCACTCCTGCAACTTCTGTAGCTGCGGTTGATATCTGGGTGAAAGCCGGAGCCGCCCTGGAACCCGATGAATGGTCTGGCATGGCTCACTTTCTGGAACACATGATTTTTAAGGGCAGTTCACGGATTCCTCCAGGAGCTTTTGACCGGGAAGTGGAGCACCGGGGAGGAGTCACCAATGCCGCTACCAGTTATGACTATGCCCACTACTTCATCACTACTGCCTCCCAGTACTTAGAGGAAACTCTGCCCTATCTGGCGGATATCCTTCTCGATGCTGCTATTCCCGATGAGGAATTCGATCGCGAGCGAGATGTAGTCATGGAAGAACTGCGTCAGTCCTACGACAATCCGGACTGTGCTGCCTTTCAACTGCTGACGGAAATGGTCTACCAAAGCCACCCCTATGGTCGTCCGATTCTGGGTTGGGAAGAGACGTTGCTGAATCATTCCCCAACAGCTATGCGAGCCTTTCATCATACCCACTATCAACCGGAGAACATGACGGTGGTGGTGGTAGGAGACATTTCCCAGGATCGGGCCTTGAAACTGGTCGATCGCACCTTTCAGTCCTTCCCCAACCGTGCTTACTGCACCCTCTCCCTGCAGGAAGCAGAACCCCCCATCACCCGCATCCGCCGCCAGGAATTGGCAATGCCCCGGCTAGAGCAGGCCCGCCTGATGATGGCCTGGTTAGGGCCAGGGATGGATTCTCCATTCCAAACACTAGACGAAAAATTGCAGGCCGCTTACGGATTAGATCTACTGTCAGTGTTATTGGCTGAAGGCCGAACTTCCAGATTGGTGTGGGAATTGCGGGAAGACCGGAATTTGGTACAGGCTATTAGTAGTAGCTTTTCATTGCAAAAAGGTTCGGGTCTGTTCACGATCACGGCCTGGTTAGAGGCAGAGCACCTAGAGCGGGTGGAGGCCATTATTTGCGATCGCCTGTCAGAATTAGCCAGTGTCCCTGTTTCGGAGGCTGAGCTAAACCGCTGCAAGCGTCTCCTATGTAATGATTACGCTTTCTCAACCGAAACTCCAGGTCAACTTGCAGGATTATACGGCTACTACAGTGTAATGGCCTGCCCCAGTGTTGTCCCCTCCTATCCCCAACGCATTCAGGCCATTCGCCCGGAAGATATTCAACGGTTGGCATCCCAATATCTCTCGCCCTATCATTACGCCGTAACCATCGTTCGGCCTGCAGAGAATGAGGGGTAGAAGTGAAGAGATATCATGAATTCCGCTCATACTGTTAAAAATTAAGGAATTTTCTGTGCAATTGAGTTCAAAGTCGTCTCAAACTCATCAATTTATTCATCGCATGGTTCTCGATAACGGCATTGTGCTGTTAGTGGCAGAAAATCCAACAGCGGACATTATCGCGGCTCGGATATTTATTCGGGCTGGCAGTCGATGGGATCCCCCTGAGCAAGCTGGACTCTCCCATTTAGTGTCTGCAGTATTGACCAAAGGTACAGAAAAATTATCCTCTCTGGAAATTGCGGAACAGGTGGAATCGCTAGGCGCGAGCTTGAGTACCGATGCCACGACTGATTATTTTCTGATTAGCTTAAAGTCCATCTCGGCAGATTTTCCAGAGATTTTGGAGTTAGCGGCAGACGTGCTGCGATCGCCCTCTTTCCCAACGGCAGAACTGGAGTTGGAACGACGATTGACCCTGCAGGCGATCCGCTCTCAACAGGAACAGCCTTTTACCGTTGCCTTTGATCAACTGCGTTACATGATGTACGGGGAACATCCCTATGCCCTGTCCGGCTTGGGAACGGAAAAAACCGTCGCGCAACTGAGTCAAACCGATTTGCACAACTATCACCGAACCCATTTTCGTCCTGATAATCTGGTCATTAGTTTGTCAGGACGCATCGATCCTGGCGCGGCGATCGCTCTTGTGAACCAAGTGCTGGGAGATTGGCAGGTGCCCCCCACCCCCCTACCCACATTAGCTACTCTTGATGTACAAACCACTCCCTGCCGG
The DNA here is from genome assembly GCF_052746595.1 of Leptodesmis sp. Classification (NCBI taxonomy): domain Bacteria; kingdom Bacillati; phylum Cyanobacteriota; class Cyanophyceae; order Leptolyngbyales; family Leptolyngbyaceae; genus Leptodesmis; species Leptodesmis sp. The sequence continues at coordinate 27,742 of NZ_JBRAGO010000027.1, read as the reverse complement.
CAAGCGATTGCTCAGGATACTCAACAATCGATCGTAATGCTGGGTTATCTTGCTCCTCCAGTACGGGATGGAGCCAGTTCAACGGTGCGAGATTATTCCGTGCTGAAATTACTCAATACTTATTTAGGCAATGGATTGTCCAGTCGTTTGTTTGTGGAATTGCGGGAGAAACGAGGACTGGCCTACGAAGTTTCGGCATTTTATACCACGCGGCTGGATCCAGCCCAATTTGTGGCCTATATAGGAACCGCACCGGAAAATACCGCGATCGCCTTGGAGGGATTGCAGAGTGAAATCGATCGATTACGGGTTACACCCCTCACTGGAGAAGAGCTACAAGCTGCTAAAAATAAACTACTAGGACAGTATGCCCTGGGCAAACAGACGAATGCTCAAATTGCTCAGACATTCGGATGGTATGAGACTTTGGGGATTGGCATTGATTTTGATACTCTCTTTCAAAAACAAGTTGCGGAAACAACTGCAGACGCTGTGCAAGACGTAGCACAGAAGTATCTCACTGTACCGTATGTTTCTCTAGTTGGGCCTGCTGGTGCAGTTGATAAACTGGCCAACTATCCGTAAAACTTCCTAAATTCCCTTGTTTATACTAGCCTCAGCGTGCATACCTACCATACAAAGCTGGAAAATTACTGAATGCTTTCGCAACTTGCAGAGATTACCCTTATTAGATAGAAGGCAGTCTCTACCGGTTGAACCGAGCCGTATGAGATCAGAGGTACGACGATGAATAGCGGTTTTCGCTTCCTAAACCAGGACAATCACCGAGTACAGGATAGTCTTCCTGCTAGTCTAGACCTTCCTGCTCTTTCCCGGGAGACGATTGTTCCCGGTTCTGGTAGCCCCCTTGTAGATCAGTTCGGTGAAGATTTAGAACCTTCTTTCAACCAGAGTGGAGCCTTTTCCCCTGAGCTTGCCGAACAGTTGATTGGTCTGGGATGTGATCACTATCAGTCTGGTCAATATGAAACAGCCCTGAACTTCTTTAAGCAGGCGTATGCAGGCTATCAGGCGTTGAACAATGAAGCAGGTCAAGTAAAGTGTTTGACGAGTATCGGCCTTGCTTTCTACAACTTGAAGCATTACAGTAAGGCCCTGGAGTATTCGCAAATCGCTCTGGTGCTGGCTCACCAAATTCAAGATCAGCGCAATGCCGTTAAGATTTTAAGCACAATGGGCAATGCTTATCGGCACTTGAAAGAACCTGATAAAGCGATCGAATATCAGCTTCAAAGTTTGGCGCTGGCTCAGCAAATTCAAGATCACACCGGAGAAATGGCCGCCCTGAATAACCTGGGACTGGCTTATAAGATGATTGGCAATTACGAGCAATCGATCGCTTATGAGGAGCAGAGTCTTGCGATCGCCCGCGAACTCAAGGATCAACAGGTTGAGGAGCAAATCCTGAAAAATCTGGGTAATGCTTGTTATGCGTTGGGAGCTTATACCAAAGCCATTGACTACTACCGTCAGCGCTTGGAAATTGCTCGTTCCCTGAAAGCGCCCCGTATGGAAGCTCAAATTCTCCGCAATCTAGGAAATGCTTACTATGCAGCCGGAGATTATCAGCACTCGATCGAGTGTGGTCAGCGGCGCTTAGAAGTCTCACGAGAACTCAACGATCGCCGGGGAGAGGAACAAGCGTTAGGCAGCGTGGGGGTATCCTATGATGCGTTAGGTGAGTACGCCAAAGCCATTGATTATTACGAACAACGACTGGCGATCGCTCGCATGATTCAGGATAGCCGGGTAGAAGATCAGGTATTGGGTAGCCTAAAAGTGGCCTACTTTGCAATCGGAGATTACATCAAAGCGGCAGAATATGCCGCCGAGCGACAAAATTTGTCAAGAAATTAGCCCTGCTCCTGGCGTAACTCCCTCCATTTCCACAGTGCGCTTGAAACCAGATTCGTAATCACATGAGCTACCATCGGAACCAATAAATTGTTCGTCATCAGGGCACTGCTACCTAAGACGACCCCAACGATGGTAGCCCATACCATATAGGGCCATTGTTTCAGGCTGCTCAGATGCAAGACACCAAAACACAAACTGGACAGTAAAACCCCCAGCGTATCGAAGCCAAAGCTGGGAAGCATAATCCCCCTAAACAGCAATTCTTCACTCAGACCGGGAAGTAAGCCTAACCAGATTAAATCTGGCCATACGAGAGGTTTCAGGACTAGCTCCAGATAGTAGTCAGCACTGCGGCGATAGGCGGGCCAGAGTGCATAGACGACAGAACTGGCTAGTGTAATTCCCAACCCCAGGGCCACTCCCAGTCCTGTGGTGGCAATTGACCAGCGCATTGATAGGGCAATTCCTGAAGCAAACTGCACCCAAAGTTTGCTCACAAGCAGTAAAACAACCGCTGTAACCCCCATAGCAATTAAAACTTGCGTGCGGGTGAGGGGAGTGAATTCGGGATCTTCTGAAAATGAATCGGGCACAGGACAACCAGTAGCAAACAGTTTCATCCTACCCGATGCAGAGCCAATCCTAACTCCAGTTCTGGCTTTTGCGACGATCGCTGTGGTTATCTCATCATGTTGACTCATCGCAATCGCCATTCAAATATCACAGCCAGTTACCGGCTGAGATTAAGGCCGCCCAGTAACCAGGGTGGCTGTTAGGAAAGGCCTTTAACCAGGATTGTTGGGCTGATTGTAAGGCTTTGGCACGGCTCATGCCCTGATGGAGATTTTGGTAAAACTGGGTAATGAGTTGTGCAGTGGATTGATCATCCACCTGCCAGAGAGATGCTACGGCACTTTTGGCACCTGCCTGGAGCGAAAGTCCGGCAATTCCCAGAGCATCTCGATCGCTGCCAACCGCGGTTTCGCAAGCCGTTAGGGTCGGTAGCTCCAGCGTGTTGCCCCGCTTCAGATGGCGCAGGGTTTGATAAAACTGATTAAGCGTCAATTTCTCGTTGTACACTGGGGGGCGCTTGTCTTCGGCTGGGTGCGATCGCTGCCCTTCCTGCCACCCAGTGACCAGAAAGGTATCGCGGGCATCAATGCCAAACTTTCCGTGCGTGGATAGATGCACAATCGGAAAATTGTTTTGAGCCAGTTCTTGCTGCAGGCGATCGCGGGTAAATTCCTGGTCCAAAATTCCTTCGCTGCCAGGAAACAGCCGTTGAATGGCGGCAATTTCAGATTGCACATAATTCAACGGCTCAAAATAAATTGGGCCTTCCACCACGGCGGGTTCCGTGAGGCCAAAGGCCAGCACTCGTAAAGCTGCTGGGTTCAGTTTGACTGGATCGACTAAGGTGAGACTTAAGGTACTGGCAATCGCGTACCGTTCCACCAAAAACTGCTGACCATCATGCAACGCCGCCATCGGCAGACTGCGTAAGATGCCGTCCTGAATAGAAAACCAGTGTTTCAATGGAGGACTGTTGCAATCTGCTCTGAAACGGACGAATCAGCCAGTTGTAGAGAGTTTGAGCTTCTGTCAGGTAGCGATTGGTCAAATCAGACCGTTTTTCGAGTTGCCGTCGCAGGGTATTAACGGTTTGAACCACAGTTTCTCGGTTGGCCGGAATCCAGTACAGATCCGATTGCAGCCCCTTGCTGGGTTGAGGCCGCGATAAAATGACGGCTACGCGATCGCACAACATCATGGTGCTGAGTATGGCAGTTTTCGCATCAATTAACGTCACAGGTTTTGACACAACTGGCAAAGAACAGCTATCACCCAGGTAGTTCTGCACTTCAGCGAGACGTAAGCTGTCGATGGTTTGGAGAGCAGCCGTGATGGGTGAGGGAGTCGGGAGTGGGGAGTGGGATCTGGGGCGGGCCTGTTCTAAATACAATTCCGTTAACTCGCGATCAACAGGTTCCACGGTGTCACGGAAGTTGAATTGGAATCCTCGGTTCGCGATCGCCAGATCAGCACGGAGAGATGGGATATTTTCTCCGCCTAGGCGGCTCCTTTGTAGCTACTACTGCTGTAGGGCTGCAATTTGGCAATCAGGGGAACTTTACCGCCACTGATCCAAATCCCCCCGGTTTGCTGACCGTGAATCCCTCTGCACTGCTGTTCAACCAGCTTGGGGGAGCGATTCGGAGTCAGGCAAATCTGGCAGTTACTGCCGGTCAAAGTTTAATTCTGGCGGGTCAGCCGATCGCCCTCACGGGCGGTTCTCTACGGGCACCGGGAGGCCGGGTGGAATTAGCGGGCATTGGGGGAGCTGGTGCAGTCGATGTTCAAGCCACTAATGGGCTGAGCCTGACGGTTCCTGAGACGCTACCCCTGGCCGATATATCCCTCAGTAATAACACTGAAGTCAACGTGCAAGCTGGCGACGGCGGCAGTATCTCCGTGAATGCTGAAAATCTTAGCCTGGCCAATGGCAGCATTCTGAGGGCGGGCATTGCAGATCAACAGGGAAGTGTGGGAAGTCAGGCTGGGGATGTCACCATTCGGGCAGCCGGAGCGATTCGCTTGAGTGATACCAGCTTCATTGCCAACTCTGTCTTAGGAACTGGCAATAGTGGCAATGTTACGCTGATGGCAGACTCGGTCTTTCTGCTAAATGGCTCCCAGGTGAATGCCAGTACCTTTGGCAATGGAGATGGTGGAACTGTCTCTATTCTGGCTAGGGGAGCCGTGAATTTTGATGGGGAAGATCTGCAACAAAAGGCCAGTGGTACTTTCAGCCGAGTGAATCCGGGAGCCGTAGGCAACAGTGGCGGAATTGTCATTCAGGCAAAAAATCTTTCTGTTACGAATGGTGCCTTGTTGACGGCCAGCACTCTGGGTCAGGGCAATGCTGGCAGTGTGACGATCGTCACTCAGGAAGCGGTACGTTTTACTGGAGTGGGAGCCAGTTCTGGAATTCCCAGTGGTGCCTATAGCGGGGTGGAAGAGGGGGCGATCGGCAATAGTGGCGGGATCAATATCACAGCCGCTTCATTAACTGCCGAGCAGGGTGCCCAACTGGATGCCAGCACGAATGGAATTGGCAACTCTGGCAAGATTACAATTCAAACATTAGGAGCCATCAAACTAGGGGGTGGAGTACCGGCGGGAATCCCAGATTCGGGGGGAATCTATAGTTTTGTGGGCAAACGGGGGCTTGGGAACAGTGGGGGGATTTCGTTGCAGGCTGGCTCTCTCTCCCTGATCGAAGGGGCGGCGGCGGTTGCCACTACTTTTGGGCGGGGCAATGCGGGCAATGTGCAAATTCAGGTCGCTGGCCCGATCGCTTTAGACGGTCAATATGGCAGATTTTCAACAGGGATTTTTAGTAGCGTTAGCCCGATCGCCGTTGGCAATGGGGGAGATATCGCGCTAACCACTAATTCTCTGACAGTGACGAGAGGGGCTGCGATCGCCGCCAGTACATTAGGCCGAGGAAATGCCGCCAACATCACCGTCGCGGTAGCTGGTACCGTCTTATTCGATGGTAAGTCAGGATAGTAATCCTACTGGCAGCGCCATCTTCAGCCGAGTGGGACCAGAAGCCCTGGGAAACAGCGGCAATATTAGCCTCACGGCGCAATCCCTGGTCCTCACGAATGGCGGTCAGTTACAGGCCAGTACACGTGGCCAAGGCAATGGGGGAGATATTCAAGTCCAGGCCGATCGCATTACGATTGCCGGCATTGAACCAAACACCCAGATTGCCAGTGGCATCTTCAGCACAACAACTACCAATTCCACTGGGGTGGGCGGCGATATTAACGTGCGATCGCACAACCTGATGCTCAACGATGGAGGTGAAATTTCAGCCCAGAGTTTGGGAACCGGACGATCGGGCAGCATTTCCCTGGCCTTAAGAGATCGACTAGAGGGGCGTAACGGTCAAATTTCTACGGCATCTGCCCAGGTTTCCGGTGGCGCGATCGCGATCCAGGCCGGTCAAACTCGCTTATCAGGTAGCAGCCGTATTACCACCAGTGTCTTTAGCGGCGAGGGCGGCGGGGGCGACATTCGCTTGGCGGCAGATGCTATTCTTTTACTGGGTGATACCGATATTCTGGCCTTCTCCAGGGATGGTAGAGGTGGCAACATTACCCTGAAAACCCCTGTTCTCTATGGCTTTCAGTACAAGCCTGCCCCTCCCAGCATCGACCCCACTACTTTACGCAGCAACGGCAAAGTAGATATTAATGCCAGTGGTCGCTTGAGTGCTGGCATCATTGCCTTACCCGATATCAGTAAGCTGCAAAATACAGTCGTGCAGTTACCTGCTGCACCGGTAGACACCGATTCCCTGATCGCCAATAGTTGCATTGTCCAGCGATCGCATCAGGGCAGTTTGGTCACTACCGGAGCAGGCGGCATCCCCACCCAACCGGATGATCTTGCCAGCGTACCCTTCTCAACCTATGAACTGGCCCCCCTTCCTGTCGATCGCTCCTCCACGGTACCCGCGATTGGTGAAGTTGATGGCATTTACCGCTTGAGTACTGGAGAAATCTTTCTGGGACATCGTTGCAATTGATGAGGGCTTACGACCTAATCTGACAACAGAACCAAATAGGGGCTGGCAAACATGGCGGCTGCGTGCGATCGCGCAAACTTAGCTACAATTTCCTTACAGGACTTTGTTTTGATCACCGTTGGGTCAAGTTCCTGATCGTTTGATGCCCGATCGCAAACCAAATCATCCCAGACCGGATATTGGTTACATTCCTACACCACCCCATGTGGTGGATGCCTTGCTGACCCTGGCCCAGATTACTGCCAACGATGTGCTGTATGATCTGGGCTGCGGCGATGGACGGATTTTGGTTACTGCCGCACAACGGTTTGGGGCCAGAGGGGTAGGCATCGATATCGATATCGATCGCGTTCAAGAAAGTATCCACAATGCTGAGGTGGCGAAAGTTTCGCATCTAGTGCAATTTTATTGCCAGGATCTCTACTCTAGTAATTTCCAAAATGCTACCGTGGTGATTCTGTACCTGTTGCCTCACCTGAACTTAAAATTACGCCCCCAACTCTTTGCTCAACTGTGGCCGGGAACCCGAATCATTTCCCACGATTTTGATATGGGTGATTGGCTCCCCGAGAAAATTCTTCAGATTCCTATTGAAGCCGATGAAGTTACCACGCTCTACACCTGGACAGTTCCTAACCACAACGATCGCTCACCCACGCTAAAGTAAGGAAAAAATTCCAAGAGGGAGGGGCAGATGCAAGACTTTTTGAAGATAGCGAAACAATTCGCACGTTGGCTACCGTTTGTGAGAGATGCCGTTGCGATGTATTTCTGTATGTTGGATGAGCAAACCCCAGCCTGGGCCAAAGCCGCGATCGCCGCTGCCCTCGGCTATTTCCTGATGCCTACCGATGCCATCCCGGATTTCGTTGCTGGTCTTGGCTTTACCGATGATGCCGGAGTGATTGCTACCACCCTTTCCATGGTGCTGTCTGTATTGACCGATCGTCACCGCAAACAAGCCGACGAATTCTTAAACTCCTAAGCTAAAGACAGGACAAAATTTGAACACCGTGCTGGCTAGCAGCTACTCTGGGAGATAGTTGAACCATCGCGATCGCCTCTTTTGCCTTACTATCACGACTATCCCGAAGCGTTTTCTCCCCGTTACTTAAGCAAGTTGCAACGGAAGATTCTAGACTGTCCCTATTTTACGGTCAACAATCTCAACCGGGATTTTGTGGGTACGAAGGGGTTTTCGATCGTCTTCCGGCGCTCGCACCAGTCCGTTGTAGAGCGGCAGTTTCCTTACTTCAAGCCTTATCTCGATCGAGCCTTGCAAGCAGGCTGTAATGCCTTTTATTTGAATCCGTTATTGCTGAAAACGGGTTCGCGGATGGATCCGCATATCGATCGCTCCCTGCGCTCCTATTGCAAGACGATCGCGCCGCCTGCGGTGGTAAGTGTGTTGTATATCGAAGTGCCGCCCGATTTAGAAGGGGGTGAACTGATTCTGAACCGATCGGCACCGGGACATAAAGTGGCTCATAAGGGACAGGTGGGAAAACTTCGGCCTCAAACCAATACCCTGCTAATTTTTCAGGGGGATTTAACCCATTCCATTAATCCAATACCTGGAACCGGACACCGCTTGAGTCTGGTGTGTGAGCAATACAGTCTGGAGGAGCGGGAACTGGAGGAGATCCCGGAGTTTGTGGTAGAGTCACGGGCGAACATCACTGGAAAAGCTCAGAAGCTACGATCGGGCGGCGGGTAGAAAATTGCCCTGCGATCGGCAATCTTGGTAATATGCGGCGATGAGCAAAAAAAGTAACATCTGGCAGAATTCAGGCTGGTCATTGCATCACCGCAATCCTCATGTCATCCGTCTTCTAATGCCAATCTGGAGATGGCAGTATCACCATTATTTTCGAGTGCAAAGTAGTGGTTGGCATCACATTGACCCTCAAAAGCAGGTGTTATTTGTGGGTTCCCATAATGGGGGATTGGCCGCTCCTGATATGTTCATGATGATGTATGAGTGGTTTCATCGCTTTGGCGATCAGCATTCCGTTTATGGCCTGATGCATCCCGCTGTGTGGAAGGTATCCCCTCTGCTAGCTTACATTGCGGCCCAGGTGGGAGCCATTCAGGCCCATCCGAAAATGGCGATCGCGGCCCTGCGGCAGGGAGCCAGTGTGCTGGTATATCCCGGTGGAGCCAAAGATGTCTTTCGGCCCCATGCGTTGCGGCACAAAATTTGCTTAGAAGGCAATCGCGCCTTTATCAAACTGGCGTTGCAGGAAAATGTGCCGATCGTGCCCGTAATTTCCTACGGTGCCCACGATACCTTTATTGTGCTGGCCGATCTGTATGAGCCGGTGCGGCAACTCCATCAGTGGGGGATGCCCTGGCTGTTTGATGCCGATCCAGAAACGTTTCCCATCTATCTGGGATTGCCCTGGGGAATTGGCATTGGTCCCTTGCCCCACATTCCCTTGCCAGTACAGGTGCATACCCACATCTGTGAACCGATCGTGTTTAAGCGCTACGGACGGGACGCGGCTCGCGATCGAGATTATGTGAACGCTTGCTATAACCATGTCTATATCCAGATGCAGCAAGCTATGAATGATTTAGTCCACTCCATTGAACGTGCTGGTTAAGCGCCACAGCGGGAAGCTCCCAAGCGGCTTTCACAGCGTGATCGCTCCTCTGCAGTCAACTCATTCCAGTTCACATCTCGGCGCAGTAACAAACCATTAACTCCAGTTAACAGACGGGGCAATTCCTGGTTTTTAATCACCTGCAGGGTTTGCATATCGTAGGTGGTGTAGGTTGTCAGTTCTGGCGCATCAAATTTGACATCAATGACAGTAAGAGTTTTGCGAGGAGGGAGTCCGGTATCGAGTAGCGATCGTGGCCCAGATCCCAAAATTCCTGAGTGCAACATCTGCAAATTGCCCCGATGGGCAGGGTAGTAGGCATGGTGATGACCACTGATGTAAGTATGCACCTGGTACTTCTCCAACATCGCCCGCAATTGATCTGCATCCCGCATCACATCCCCCAGGGTATTGCGTCCTGCAGCCACGGAATACAGCGGTAAGTGACCAAGGAGAATTCGCATTTTGGCGGATTGGGCTGGTTCACTGGCCAGTGCAGTTTCTACCCATTTCAACTTATCTGCAGGAATGGTATTGGAAGACCCATCCCATACCAGAAAGAAGATATCCTGGAACTTAAAGGTGTAATAAAAAGGAAACTCATATTTATCAACAAATTGCACCCCTGGATCATGGTTGGGAGTATTCCAGTAGGCCATAGCCGCCGCACGATCGCGCTGGAACAAAAACTGATTACTTGCTCCCAACGCACTCGATCCATCATGATTACCAATCGTAAAGCCAAAGGGAACATTCATAGTGCGGAGGGGGGCACCAATGTGGCGATCGAACCCATCCCACATCGCCTTAATCTGACCATCGGAGAGTGTATCATCCTGCCCAGCCACCATATCTCCACCACACAGCACCAGATCGGGACTCCAGAAAGGAATTAGCTGGATGCCCAGCTTTACTTCCGGGTCGTAGGTGGTGGAACCATAGGAACTGTTCAAATCACTGATAACGACCATCCGTATATCGCCACGCGGCGGATTGAATAGTCCCCTGGCACCCGCACGAGCCACGATCGCTTTCGTTTCCGGCGGTACGGGCATAGGAGATGGTTTAGTCACTGACTGAGCCACGGAACTGGCTGTCACTTGAGACGATGCAGGTGCTTGGGCAACCTGACCCACTTGACAGCCGTGCAAAGTTAGCGTGAGGTACAACCCAAGCAGGGTAGCCAGCAGGATTTGAGGAAGCGATCGCCAAACGTGCATGGGTGGAACCGGGTAAGAATTTTCACGATTCACAATAGCGCATTCAGAAAGACAGAGGGTAGCAGGGGGAGGCGATGCGGGAGGATAGAAAGTTAAAGTGTTCCCCCAGCCATTAGCAAGCCGATCTGCTCAACGGTAGTAGCTTTAGCATCCAGGATGGCGACAAAATGGCCTGCATACATGACAGCGATGCGATCGCTCATTCTCATTACTTCTTCCAGTTCGGTGGAAATGTAAAGAATGGCGGCTCCCCGTTCGCGTTCAGCCAGTAAAGCTGTTTGCACATATTCCGTTGCGCCCACATCCAAGCCGCGTGTCGGTTGCATGGCGATGATCAAATCTGGTTGGCCAGATAACTCCCGCGCCAGCACCACTTTTTGTTGGTTGCCGCCGGACAGTTGGCCCACTTTCAATAAACCACTGGTAGCCCGGATGTCAAATTGCTGGATGGCATGGTCAGCGTGGGAAATAATGGCTTCCGGTTGCAGAAACCAGCCGCGGCAGAAGGGAAGCCGCCGAAACACCTTCAAGATCAGATTACGGGCGATCGTGAAGGACATGACTAACCCCATTTTTTGGCGGTCTTCGGGGATATAGCCAATTTTCAGATCTTTCACCCGTTGTTGTGGAGTCCACTGGGTAATGTCCTGGTTGTTCAAGGTGAGTGTGCCTTGAGTCGCAGGTCGCAGTCCTGCGATTGCGTCGGCCAATTCCCGCTGACCATTGCCATCCACTCCCGCAACTCCCAGAATTTCTCCCGATCGCAGTTGAAAGGAAACATCTTGAACAGCAGGCAAACCGCGATCGTCATTGACCTGCAATCCTGATACCTCTAACACCACAGCTTCTGGATGGGCGGCGGGTTTATTGACCTGAAACACTACTTCTCGACCCACCATGAGTTGCGCCAGTTCCTGGGCCGATGTGTCCCCAATGGCTTTCGTTGCCACTACCTTTCCCCGTCGTAAAACGGTGACGCGATCGCACAGGCCCATCACCTCTTCAAGTTTGTGGCTGATGAAGATAATTGTGTGCCCTGTAGCCGCCAGGTTGCGTAACACCTGAAAGAACCGTTCAATTTCCGGAGGGGTCAGCACGGCAGTCGGTTCATCTAAAATCAGCAGTTGGGCACGCCGATACAGCGCCTTCAAAATCTCAACTCGTTGTTGGGTGCCCACTGGAAGATCGCCTACTTTCGCCAGGGGATCGACACGCAGGCCATAGGTTTCCGCCATCGTCGCGATCGTCCGTGCAGTTTCTGCCAGATTTAAACGCAGGGAACATTCCGCACCCAGAATGATATTTTCCACTACGGATAACTGGGGTACCAGCATGAAGTGTTGATGGATCATGCCAATCCCATGCTGCAAGGCCACACTTGGGGACGTAATCTGTACCGGCTGCTCGTTGAGATAAATCTGGCCGGCAGTCGGTTGATATAGCCCGCAGAGGATATTCATCAACGTGGTCTTTCCCGCCCCGTTTTCCCCCAGCAGGGCTTGAATTGAGCCTGCCTGCACCGCCATCGAAATGCGATCGTTAGCAACAAAAGAGCCAAACCGTTTGGTAATGTTATCCAGTCGGAGATAGGGAGATCGGGAATCAGGGATCGGAGATCGGAGATCAGGAATAGAGGATTTCACTTTTGTTTGAAGGGCAACTCCGTAAGGGGATTAGGGATTGGGGATTTCACGTTTACTTTTGTTTGAAGGGTAACTCCTGATTAATGGCATCAATCTCGTGCTGCTCCATCTCGTTGACTTCATGAATATAGGAGCGCAGAATTTGCGCTAGTCGGGGATGATAAAAGCGGTGCAGGCTGTGGTTAGGAGTGGCCGGAAAGCCGCGCCGTTTTTTGTGACGACCTCCCGCACCCGGATCAAAGACTTGAATGCCTTGAGAAATGGCCCATTCGATCGGCGTGTAGTAGCAGGCATCAAAGTGAAGACAATCAATTTCCTGGGAAGACCCCCAATAGCGCCCGTATAGGTTCTCCCCTTTAGTCAGACAAAAAGACATCCCCACTGGATGATGTGGTTTGTGTTCTTCATAGGCTGCGACAAATACCACCCGATGAGTGTAGTTGGGAAACAGTTGCTCAAAGAATCGCCGGGTCAAATATTTGCTACCCCACCAGCCAAACTTATCGCAGGTATCGCTGTAGTAGGTATACATCAAAGAAAATAGAGATTTTGGAATATCCTCCCCGGTCAATGTTTTGAGGGATAAACCAGCCTGGGTGACGGCCTTACGTTCCCGCTTAATATTGCGTCGCTGGTTGGCATTAAATTCTGCCAGATAATCGTCAAAGGTCTGATAACCCCGATTCTGCCAGATAAAACTGTGGTGTAACCAGGCACTGAAACCATGTCGCTCCATCACGGCTTTCCACGCTGGATCCACATACAGAAAGTGACAGCCGGAAATCTTATGGCGATCGCAGAAATGGTCGATCTCACTCACCATCATCTCCGTCAATTCATCCTCATCTTCTCCGGGGGCAATCAGAAACCGATATCCCTCAGCCGGAGTGACAGGAGACATCCCCAATAGTTTGGGATAGTACTCAATGCCTAAGCGAGCCGCTAAATCCGCCCATTGATGGTCAAACACAAATTCCCCATAGCTGTGGCCTTTGATATACAGGGGAGCAGCGGCAATCAAACTGCGATCGCGCCATACCGTCAGGTGATTGGGCAACCAGCCGGACTTTGCCGTAGCACTGCCGGAATCCTCCATATTGTGCAGCCACTCCCACTCAAAGAACGGCGTTTTCAGGGGGATTGCCAGGGCATCCCATTCGCTCTGTGGGATTTCAGCAATGCGATTAATCCAGGCAAGGGAATAACGGGGCCGAAGTTGTTCCACCATATCCAGCATCGAAAACTTCATACAGCGTAATACAGAGATTCAGTTTTTGGGGTGGGATATACGACAAACCGGGGTATTGGTCATCGGTCAAGCAAATTAGAAAAACCGTAGGATGGACAAAGGGATCACCGTGCCCATCCTGTTATTCTGGCTGATCCGAATGGGCAGGTGCTGCTTTGCCCATCCTACTAACGAAGAAGTCGATAGTGCAGAAACACCTCCTGGCCGATCGCTTGCGCGGTTAGCAGTTCCAACCGTGGAGCGATCGCTTCGGGAAAGCCCCGTCCTTCGACCGGAGTGGGAGCTTCCCGGCCTCCCAGGATCAGAGGACAGACCGTGATCCACAGATCATCAACTAGTCCCGCAGCAATGAGGGAAGCGACTAACTCGCCCCCCCCTAATACCGCAATGCGCTGAATTTGAGCAGATGCCAATTGCTGGAAAGCGGCTTCCCAATCCAAATCACCAGTCCCCGTTTCGGCAACCAGAATGCGATCGAAACCAGGTTCTGGCTGCCAGCGTTCGGCTCCAACCTGAGTGGTGAGCAACCAGCGGGGCACCGGTTGGTTAAAGAATCGGATCTGGGTGGGAATGTCAGCCGATCGGGAACAGACAACCTGTGCGGGCTGCGGAGGTTTACCCTGCTGCTCTCGTTGCGCTAACAACTCCGGATTGGCCACTCGTAAAGTCGTACCGTAAGCTCTCAACGTTCCTGCGCCAAAGAGGACAGCATCAGCGGCTGCAATCTGGGTTTCCAGATGCTGGCGATCGATTGAGGAGCCAAAGCGGGCAGCACCGCGGTTAACATCAGCAATTTTGCCATCCAGACTCATCGCCAGCACCACGGTCACTGCAGGAGCACTTTTGTTTAAAGAATTCATTCTTTTAAGATAAAATAATTTATTACCCAGACCTGATGGTTTTGAGCATCAATCAGACAGCCTACAGATCTATAAAGCTATGGAGAATGCTCCCTCTTCTCAGAAATTCATTGTCATAATTGGTTTAAACATTAAGTTCAAGGGTGAAAGGTCAATGACTGATGCCCAGTGTATCAACCGTTCCCTTCCCTTCTTTTAAGTTCTGCTCATGGGCAAGCCCGCTCAATCGTCCTTTCGTCGCACCCTGTTTACCAGAATTCTGCTGCTTACCATTCCTGTGCTGCTGGCAGGGGAGTATTTTGTTTATCAGAAAGCCCGCTCTGGTTTTTTGCAGACTGCAAGACAAAGTCTCACTGAGAGCGCCGTTTTAAAAGGGGAAGACATCCAGGCTCTGACAGAAATGTTGCAATCCAATTTGGTGCTTGCAAGTCAGGTTGTGACTCAACGGCTGGGTCAACCGGGATCTCTGCAATCCTCGCTGCGGGAAATTGCTGCTGGATTGCCCGAACGAGTGGAATGCTTGCAGATCACAAGTGTACAGACTGGCAGCATCGAGGGAAGTACTTGTGGTCAACTAGTGTTGCGGCCTTTGGCGCAACCCTCCTGGGAGCAGGTACGGACTCGTGAACTCAAACCTGCTGATGTGTTCGTTTCCCCAGCTCAATTAGTTAGTTCACCAGCGGTGGCAGCGGATCCTCAACAACAACTGCTTCTGGTGTTTCAGGCTCCAGTTTACGACCCACAGGGAGGGTTACAGTATGTTCTCCATGCTCGGGTAAAGCTGCATCGCCGACAACCCGAAATACGGGGTTCGCTCACAGGATACACTGTTGTAATTACTCAGGACGGGCAGATCCTGACTCATCCTCTGGCCGATCACGTGGGTCACAATATTGCTCAGGAACCGAATGCGCCCGTGCTAAAAGCCGTTGTAGAAAGTGCGCTGGCAGGCAAGCAGCAATCTCTTCACTTGTTTGAAGATGCTCAGGGTGAGTGGCTGGCAAGTTACACTGCTGTCAAGATTCCCATGCATGGGAAGACTCAGACTTGGGTGGTGATGGCGATCACGCCGATCGCTAACGCCCTGTATGACTTGCAGGACATTAAAAATGTGCTGGTGTTTTTAACGCTGGGATTAATGGCAGCCAGCCTGCTTGCAACCATTTATATGACCCGTGACTTGGCTGCTCCTCTGGAACAATTGGGACGTTATGCTTTGCAAATTGGCGATCGCGCCTCTACAGATCAGGTACCCAAGAACTTCAAAATTAAGGAGTTAAATCAGTTAGCCGAAGTACTCAATCGCATGGTATATCGCCTGGAAGAACGGGCCGAAGAACTGAAAACAGCTTGGCAGGAAGCCCAGGTAGCCAATCAACTGAAAAGTGAATTTCTAGCCACGACCTCCCATGAATTCAGAACGCCATTAAATGCCATCATTGGCTCCGTGCGGCTGGTGATTGACGGCTGTTGTGACGATCGAGAGGAAGAATTAGAGTTTCTGCAACAAGCGGATGATGCCGCCATCTATCTGCTGAAGATTATTAATGATTTATTAGACATTTCCAAAATTGAGGCCGGGAAAGTAGAGCTTCATCTGCAACCCGTTTCCATTCCCGATCTTTGCCAGCAGTGTTTGCGAATGATTCAACCAGCCGCCGATAGAAAACAGATTGGTTTATCCTTGACTGTTGAATCGAAGCTGGAAAAGGTATCCCTGGATGAACGGCGAGTCCGGCAGATGGTGATTAACTTGCTTTCCAATGCCGTGAAGTTCACTCCTGAGGAGGGTCAGGTCAAACTCAGTGCTTGGCAGGGATATGGTTATCAACTGGAGCAGGAAAATCGTCCTGACCACAGCCCCATCAACTCCGATACTTCCTACCTATGCATTGAAGTGGCAGATTCAGGGATTGGGATTCCCAGGGAACGATGGCATTTGCTGTTTCGCCCTTTCCAACAAATTGATTCCTCCTACACCCACAAGCACGAAGGTACTGGCCTAGGCTTAGCTCTCACCAAACGGTTGGTTGAGCTGCATGGTGGCTCCATATCTTTCACCTCTGTCGTCAATCAAGGCAGCATTTTCCGGCTCTGGTTACCAACTCGTGTCCCAGAGGCTACTCGCTGTCATCTGTAGATTTTCTAGCCTGACTGAAAATCCCTTGCAAGGCGGTTTCTTCAGCCACGGTTTTACCTTCATTTAAAAGATAGTCAAAGAAGGTTTGCGAGATGATCGACAGTTGCTTCCCTGAAGGATAGATGACGTACCACGATCGCTGAATGGGAAACCCTTCTACATCCAGAATCGTCAGAGAGCTATTCACGCCTTCTAAGGCCAACGTATGCACGGACAGAACTGAAATCCCCAATCCGCCTGCGATCGCCTGCTTAATCGCCTCATTGCTGCCCAGGTCGAGCTTCACTTTCAGGGAGATGTCATTCTCATCAAACAACTTCTGCACCGCTTTGCGAGTTCCCGAACCGGGTTCCCGCATGATAAACGGTTCCTCCGCCAGCCGCTTCAGGGGAATGTTCTTTTCATGGGCCAGAGGATGATCTCGCCACGCAATCACGACTAAAGGATTCTCCAGGAAAGGATGGATGCTGACATCTGAATCTTCTGGTGGCTGACTCAGGATGTAGAGGTCGTGCCGATTATTCACCAGACTCTCGATCACATACTCATGGTTCGTCACCATTAAGGAGACATCAATGCCAGGGTAGCGCTGGCAAAAGGGGCCTAACAAACGGGGAATGACGTACTTGGCTGTCGTCACTACCGCCAGCCGTAAAGAGCCTTGTTTCAGACCCTTCATATCGGCGATCGTAATCTCAAACTGGGCGAGGCGATCAAAAATTTCCCGGCAGGTGGTGTAAAGTTCCTTGCCCGCATCGGTCAGATACAGTCGCTTGCCAACCTGCTCGAATAACGGCAGACCAACAGCTTTAGACAACTGCTTAACCTGCATTGAAACCGTGGGTTGAGTCAAAAACAGTTCTTCGGCAGCCCGTGTAAAACTATTGTGGCGAGCGACTGCCTCGAAAACTTTAAGTTGATGGAGCGTTGCTTGCCTCAAGAGTCGATCTCCCAAACGCGAGGATCATAGATGAAGTCCTATTATTTTAATCGGAAACAACGATTTTTATTTATAATTTACAGCGCTATTATCAAAGCTAAGAGTCTATGCTCCCTTCCAGGTGGCGTTGCACAGGTAAGTTTCAATGGCACCTAGCACAAGTTCCCAAGGCAGTAATGCTTTGAACCGGTGATAGGCCATTTCTCTACAATGTGCAACGCCTTTCTCATAAGCTAAATACCCAACTTTAAAGAGGAAAAAACTAAAAGCTAGATTCTACTAAAAGCTGCGAGGATGTTTTAAAGGTCTCTTTATCACCCTGGCGACTGAAGTTGTGGCTATACTGAGGAAATCTGCTAATGCAGGTTACTGAAGACCTTGACTGTATTGAGTCTGCGTCGGCAGACTTGGTGAGCTTAGTCACGGCTTTAACCGCCGGATACTTTTCAAACTCTCTAAGCCCAGCCCAGCGAGACAACGATCTCTTTTCAGAGAAACTATGGTTCTCAACTTGGATAAAGTTTAAATTCATAAAACTAAACTTATCAGGAGATATTCTTTAGTTCCTCTGTGTGTAGATCTTAACCTGTTCTTTCCACTTTAGAACAATTTTTTTAAATAAAAACTCTACCTCATTCTCTTAGTCTCCAGACTCTTTCACCAGATCGGAATATTTAAAATCAATATTTCACAAGGCTCTATATTAAAGCTCAGCATTAAACTGGTGATCTACATCTTTGATGTAGTCGATTAGCGATAGCGGTTCTTAACTGGATAGGGTGTGATAAACTCACTATTGGCAAGGGTTTCAGGGCTAAAAGCGTACTCCACTCAACCGAAAACCACGATAGTTTAAGGATCAGATTATTTGTCTACTAATTCAAATTTGAGAAGCTGGAGAGGTTCATCAACTACCTACAACTTCATTGCCTAGGAGCTTGCTATGTCCAAACACTATATTATCCAGTTGAGCGACGAAGAACGATAGGAACTCCAAGACTTACTATCCTTACTATCTTAGTTGCCATTGCCATCTGCTGGTGAACCTGCGGCAGCAACTGGTTGAGTAGGGTTGAGAGTCTGCCGTGGCATGCAAGCCTAGCAAGACTGCACCCTGGCAATGGGTTCTGTGAATCTGTGATGGGGAGTCAGAGGCAAAACTGATTCTTGCGTTGTAGGGCGCCGCCTGTCGGTCAGGCTCGTTGGATGTTGCGAGTGCTAGCCGCCACAACCGTCTGGTAATACAGGGTAGCCAAGTTCAATAAAAACACGATGTAGACACATAGCTAGTATAGTGTTAGGATTAAAGACTATTGAGGGCGTGTAGCTCAGTGGACTAGAGCACGTGGCTACGGACCACGGTGTCGGGGGTTCGAATCCCTCCTCGCCCGTTTTTGGTGATAGGCTAGTAGAGCTTGTTGGCGAGCAACCTCTACTCTGGTTACCCCTGATGCAGTGTTCGGTTCATCATCCCAGCCCTTTTATTCAAAACCATAGCACTAGATTACTGCCAACCTGGGATAAACCTGTAGCTTCGGTGATGGTGGTATTGCAACCAACAGCATGCAACCTGGCCGATCGCACTCCTGCTACTGAAGCTCGGAAGCAGCAGTTACGACAACAGTTTTTACAGGTGGGACGAGCGATCGTCCGGCATCTTCACGAACAGGGCCATCTGGCCGATCTCTTTGATCCAAAAACTGGGTATCCCGTGTTATCTCAGGCTGGTTCCTTGACGCTGGATGATGTAGCGGTGGTAAAAGCATGTTTGGGCTATCCCAGCAGCACTCTCAAAGAATGTTGTTTGGTGCTCCATCCTCATTGGGGCAGTGCGGTCTATCCCTCGGTCTTAATGTCTTCAGCGGCTCCAGAGTGGATCGAACGGGTGATTAGAGAATGGGATTGGTGGGGAGGATGGATCGACAGCCAGCGATCGGATTTGAGCCGATCAGAGTACCACCATTCCTTCATCGGCTGCGGCAAATTTACCCAATACAGAGTGAGTAGCATCGGCTCCTGATTCATGGCTGAATCAACTGCACGAGCTTGCTCCAGGAATTCCACACTGTAAGTTGGATGTCCGCGAGTGGCCAAATCAACTACAAACCGACGGCCAATACGCCGCCAACTGGGTTCTTTGCCGCGCCACTGCAAGCGACAACAGGGCCAGGGGAGTTGTTCGCGATCGAATAAGCGGCAACAGGGGCCAATCACCCGGTAACCAAAATGACAACCGGGGCTAAAGAAAATCTGTCCGTGCTCTAAAGGGTGCAACATGGCAATGATTCTGCCATAAGTTGGGGATCGAAACCTGGTTATGGTTCCTCATCCTTAGGCTCTGCTTCTGCCGGTTCTACTTTAGAACTAGGTGGAATGTTTTCCAGGTTAACCAGAGTTTTAATCACCTTCTGCGCCACAGGAGCAGCCACTGTTCCACCGTATCCACCTCCGGCGGGTTCATCAATGACGACTAAAACCACATAGCGCGGCTGCTCAGCAGGCACAATGGCGACAAAGCTCGTTACATATAGACCTTTAGCATATCCACCCGTGCTGGCGGCCTTCTCGGAGGTGCCAGTTTTACCCGCGACACGATAACCGGGAACTTGAGCCGCCTTCCCTGTACCCTGCTGAACGACTCCTTCCATCATGGGGATAATGGCCTTTGTAGTGTCTGGCGAAAAGATTTGCCGGGGAGGGCGTAAATTGGGTTGCCAGAAAAGCTGGCCTTTACTGTTGTAAAGCCCCTGAATAATATGGGGAGTGACTAATTTACCCCCATTGGCGATCGCACCATGCAGTTGTACTAATTGAATAGGCGTAAGAGAAAATCCCTGACCAAATGCCGTGACGGCACGTTCAATTCGGGATTCCAGAAAGGTTTTGCGGGCTTTGAATTGGCCTGGTTCTTCGGATGGTAGATCGATCCCAGAAGTTCCTCCCAGCCCCAACCGCTTCAACCAGGCATAGAACATTTCTGGATCCATCTTGTCCATGATATGCACCATACCAACATTGTAGGAGTTAATCACGATGTCAGTTACCGTATCACTGCCTCCACTGCCGCCCTGAATGGGCCAATCATCCACGACAATGGAAGAAGGGTTATCAATCTGGGTTTGGGGCGTTATAGTTTTGGTTTCCAGGGCGATCGCCACGTTGATGGGTTTAAATGTTGAACCTGGCTCATATAAATCGGAAATCGCCCAGGTTTTGAACCGTTCTTGCTGATATTTGTAGTATTCGTTCGGGTCGTAAGTGGGATCGGACACCAAGGCCAGCAGTTCTCCACTGTGAGCATCCATCACAATCACCGCGCCTCGTTTGGCTCCTACCTTCCTGACCTGCCGTTGCAACACGGGTTGTATAGCATGTTGCAGGCGAGCATCGATCGTTAATTTAAGCTGTAGATCATCCTGATTCAAAAATCCAGCAGGGATACCATCTGGCATCAGGGAACCATCTCCCATCCGCTTCAGTTCGATCGGCTGAGCCGTTCGCTCCAGCAGATTTTCCTGGCTTAATTCCAGCCCAGCCTGACCTTTGTGCTCGGCATTCACAAACCCCACAATATCCGCCGCCATCTCTTTGTAGGGGTAGAGCCGCTGCTGGTGCTGAATCAACTCCAGGCCATCCAGGCCCATTCCCATAATGCGGTTGGCGCTATCTTCCACGACCGAGTATTCTACCCGAATCCCTGTTTCCTGCTGATCAAATTGCTTCAGCAGATCTGCCACAGGCCGATTCAGAATGGGAGACAACTTTTCAGCCATCTCTGGTTTAGAGATCTTAAAGAGTTTGGGGTGAGCATAGAGGGTGTAAACAGGCCGATCAAGAGCCAGCACACTTCCATTACGGTCTACGATATCGCGACGCGGAATAAAGGGCCGCAGATTAGTCATCTGGTGACTTTTAGCAATCCCCTTTAAGACCGACCCCTGAACAATCTGGACATAAAACAGATTAATCGCTAACAACCCGGTTGAAGTCACTAAAACGCCCCACACCACAATTGCTCTAAATTTAGGGGAATTGATCCAGTTAGGCCGTTGCACGATTTGGGACAGGGACAATCGCCGGGGCCGAGAGCGAAACGGATAGGGGGGATTCCTCACAACCAAGCCTCCTTACCTGATTCCCTAATAGGCCGTTGGATCTTCATCGGAGACAGAACCAGATTGCACGACAGGATTGGCAGGCAGAGTTACTGGAGGACGATCTGCAGACGGCTCCAGATAGATCGTGTGCTCTGAGCTTTTAGGAACTAGCCCCGCTCCTGGTTGTTTGGCTTGTTGAATAATCTGATTCTTCAAAAACTCACCCGCTGCGATCATCTGCCGTTCACTGCGTTGCATCGTTTTTAGCTTCTGATAGTCCTTAATCCACTGCTGCTGCATAAAAATGGCACTGCTGTAAATAATTAAAGTGGCTACACCCAGGATCAAAACGACAATGGTTGATCCACGCTGGGCTTGAATCAGCAAGCGTAACCATAGGGGTAGAGGAGGCTGGGCAGGAAGGTGTCTGACTGAGGACGATGCGGAGGGAACAACAGACCGCAGAGCAACATTGGAATGACGAGGAACCGAAGCCGATCTGGAAGGGTCAGATAGCGGAACAGGCTGCGTGTGAGAACGGCGACGCGCCGTTCCTCGGCGATCGCGCGTGGGTTTGGGGTTTAAAGATCTCAATGCCGTAGCCATTCGCTCCTCATCATCACTATTACTGCGAGTCTACCTAGCAGTCTACTGCAACAATTCAATTTGGCAATAAAAATACAGCCTTACTCCTGTCTGGGTCGCATGAAGTAAAACTACTTGGTTTGACCATTGCGATGTGGACTGTTCGTAACCGATGGAACTCAGTAAACTGGTTGAACCGAAGTCGGTTGAGTTTAACTCAGCCAACTGGCTCCACTCAGTAAACTGGTCGAACAATATACTCCATCCATCTCTGATCCCCACACAAGTGGACGAATTCACAACAAAACTTTACGCTTATGGCTGATTCATCCAACTTAAAAGACCAGCAACATCCCCAGGCGAAGACCGATCGCCAGATCGTGGATATGCTATTGAATGCTGAACCGAATGACTATAATCTGGCAGAATTGGCTCGCCTGCGCATCCGCTACCATGGCTTTCCCGGTGCGCGTGACATTCAAGCTGATTTGGACAAGGTACTCAAGCAGTGGGGATTAACGGAAGCTGCTTTGTTTGAGGAAACTCGGAAAATTCATGCGATCGGCAAGGTCTATAAAGGCCAGGGCAGCCAGCGTGATGATTGGAGTTAAAACGCCAGGATCATTTTTGTGCCTCTGATTTTCGTGTTTCTGTTTGATTCCTTTTCCGCATTTACATGGAGCGCATCGCTGAAGCAAACGAGTAATTTGACAAAATCAGGTTAAGAATATAAATGATCCAACCGAACTGTCTTCTATCCTTGGGTAGACTAGGGCAGAATATTGAAGACCTACTAAAACAGTAGAAACCATCTAGCTGCCACGATAGAACGCTGATGAACGCTCCCTCGTTTAACACTCACTCCTCTAGCTGTCCGATTTGCCATCGTCCTGGGATTACCCCTCCCCACCAAGTTTTAACCGGATTATTAACCTGCCATCATTGTCGAGCCAGACTGGTTGTGTCCTGGAGTGGTCACTATGTCCGTGATCCGTTTACGCTGAAGCATTTGACAGCCGAACGCACACTCCGGCGGAGTAGCCATCCTTTGTCCCGAATATTACGAGATATTCGGTTTACACGCCTCTCCCTGGTGCTGACTTTGTTTGCAGGCACACTGCTCATGGGGATGTCTGGTCTTTTCTCCAACAAACTCACAAGCCTACCCAATTCTCGGTCTCACCTTTCCCCGTCCCAAAGCAAACCATTTCCCTGGTCTTCTCCTTAACGATCGCAAAGCGTCCCATTCGCCGCATACTGGTTCTATTGAACGAGCAGTATTTGGTTTATGGATTTCAGGTTTGTTCCCGTTGAGGAGTTTTATTTTGCACTGACCCTGGCCGTCAAAACCTTGGAAGAATTTAGTGAACCCGGATTAGCAGAGCGGATTGGTGCCCGGTTGGAACAGGAACTGGGACAACCTTCAACTGTGGCCGCCGCGACTCAAAATACTTACAACTATGTGTTTCAGGTGAAAGATGTGGATAATAGTCCTAATCCCGGCCTGATTGTTTCCTTGTCAGACTGGCAAGGAAAGTTTCGCATTAGCAGTGATTATGGTTGGACGTTGGATGAGGAGCGGAAACCCATGCGTACCGAAAAATTCAGCCAACGGGGTGAGTTTACCGATCAGGTAAGAGCTTACTTGTGGGACTGGTTGAAGATTAAGGTGTAAGGAATGAGGGATCTCCATGCTTCGATCGTGGCTCTAATCTTCTCGGCTTCCAGTGCCCGTCCGATCAACACAAGGCAAGTTTGTCGGAATTCATTCAACTGCCAGGGGCGATCGTAGAAGGAATCAAAGCGGTCTCCCACACCCTGGAGAACCAGCCGCATAGCTTTATTTGGAACATTCACAAAGCCCTTGATGCGGTAAATTTCCTGGCTTTACACCAGGATTTTTAGTTGCTCAATCAAAGTGGTGGGATTAAAGGCGCGATCGAGAACGAGATGCACGGAGTTAATCTCATCGTCATGATCGTGATCTTCCTCGGTATCGTGGTGACTGGGACGATCCTGCAAATTGTCCTCAACGGCAGCATTAAAGCCCAGCAGGATATCCGGATTGATTTCCCCCTGGTGGCAGGGAACCACTTTGACCCCAGGTCGCAATTCTTGTTGGAGCCATTGCTGCACTTTTAGTTGGCTATCTGAATCGGTGCGATCGACTTTAGTAAGCAGCACCAGATCAGCGCAGGCCAGTTGATCTTCAAACAATTCTTCGATCGGCGTTTCATGCTCCAGGCTCTCATCTGCCTGACGCTGAGATTCCAGAGCCTCCAGATCGCCTACCAGTTTCCCGGACGCGAGGGCTTCACAGTCTACTACTGTAATCACCCCATCTACGGTGGCTCCAGTTCGAATTTCCGGCCAGCGAAAGGCTTGCACCAGGGGTTTAGGCAGGGCCAGACCAGAGGTTTCGATCAACATACAGTCAATTTTGTTGAGGCGTTGCAGCAAAACCTGCATGGTCGGCAAGAACTCTTCCTGAACCGTGCAACAGAGACAGCCGTTGGTTAGCTCAACGATGTTGGTAGTCGGTTGCGTTGCCTCCTCTGCCTCACAGACTTGGCACGATCGCAGCAAATCTCCATCAATCCCCATTTCTCCAAATTCATTCACCAGCACGGCAATACGGCGACCTTGGTTATTTTTTAGGAGATGGCGAATGAGGGCAGACTCAATACGGTCAAGGTTTTTAGTAACCTGCGTCGGCAGGTTTTCTCTGGATAGCCGCGACTTCAGTCGCCAGGGTGATTTTAAAACATCCTCTAAAGCGCTATCTGGAAAATTTTGCTAAACTGAACAGTAATTCGATGGTAATCCTCCGTCATGTCAGCTGCAGGATTAAGGGGAAAGTCTGCACAAGCAAAGTCAGAAATAAAAGGTCAGGAATAAAGAAAAAAAGACCAGCAATAAGCTGGTCAAAGGAATATTTGCGTTGTTCTCTCAAACGGAGGAACCCAGACTGCGCGTTCCTAAACTTGCAGCGGGCTTCTATTAGGGTTATTAATCCCCTTTCATATACCATTGTAACAAGATACACAAATTTTTTTATAATTCTTCATCACTCCCTGACATTTTTCTTCCCTGGGTCAGAGGCAAGCTTTGCATAATTCGTTGAGGTTGGCCCCAAATCACCCGCTCATGCTTGTAAACCGTCATTCCGGGCTTGGCTCCTTTCGGTTTGTAAACATTTTTGGGTTCGGTGTAGATGACAGGTACCTGCTCACTCTGTCTGGCGCGGCTGTGAAAAGCGGCCAGATCCGCTGCAAAAGATAAATCAGCCGCTTCTGGGTCAACTCCTGGCTTTAACCGTAACAGCACATGACTGCCAGGAATTTCTTGCGTATGGAACCAGAGGTCATAATCACCTGCCGTGCGGAAGGTGAGTTGATCATTTTGTCGATTATTCCGCCCCACCAGGACATCTAAACCACTGGGGGAGGTGTAATGATAGGGTTGGCTGGCCACATCCCCTTGAGGATTGGCGGCGGATTGATAGTCGGGGCTGGCTAAATAACCTTGTTGAATCAGTTCATCGCGAATTTCTTTCAGGGTATTTAAATCTTCAGCCGTTTGATAGGCCGTGAGTTCCGCGATCGCCGCCTCTACCTGCTCCAGATAGTGAATCTCATCATTGACCTCCGTCAGTAAGGGGACTACGGCACTCTGTGCCCGTTTCAGCTTTTGATGTTGTTTATAAAGAGTCTGAGCATTTTGAACAGCATTTTTTTCTGGGTTCAGGGCGATCGTCACCAATTCGCCGGTATGGAAATCGGGCAAGGCGATCGTGGTCATGCCCGGTTGCCACTGGTGCAAATGCGCCATTAATAGATCTGCCTGCTCCCGATATAGATCGGCTCGCTCGGATTGCTCCATCCGCGTCTGAAAAGTCTGAGCTTTGAGCCGCAATTTTTCCAGGAGGGTTTTCAGTTTCTGGCTGAGTTGGCGATGTAGTTGCCCAAACTCTAACTGGTCTAGCTGAACGCCGTAATACTGGTGAATTAGTTCTTGAACGGTGGTGGCCTGGGCCGTTGCTCCCCATCCCAGAACCGTGTAGCCCTGCTCCGTCCAGGCCGGTTGAAACCTTTCTTGATCTAAAGCCTGGAGCCATTCCTGCCAGCATTGAAAGAGCCGTTGCCAGTCTGCTGCTGCTAACTGGTCGGTGGTCTGATTGGGATGGAGATCGGCCCGCTGCAGCATTGATTGCACCAGGGCAGAACTGAGGCCCCGATAGTTTTTCAACAAATTGCGCTTCAGGGAACCCGGAACCAGGCTAATACGCTCCTGCCAGCGATCGCGGTTCTCTCCCAAAGTAGGAATCGCTTCTGTCAGTACAGGTGGAATTTCGTAGGGTTGTCCCGTTTGAATGGGGCGCACGCTGGACTGCTGACTACTCACCTGATGCGCCGCCGTGACAATGTGATCGTCCTGATTGGTGAGAATCACATTACTGTATTTGCCCATCACTTCGATATACAGATGCCAGAGGGCAGGTTCTCCGAGGCGGCGACCAAACTGCAGGTCAATTACCCGCTCCCAGGGGGCGATCGCGGCGATTTTAATTAACGCCAGGTTGCCAATCTGATGCCGCAGTTGCTGACTGAAGGTGAAGGTATCGGGGATTCGGGGTGGAGGTGTGCTAATGCACAGATGAGCGGCTTGAGGATACCAGGAAATGCGTAGCCAGCCCCAGCTATCCAAAGTGCGGAGGCCCAGGAAGAGGGTATGGCGATCGCGTTGATAAATTTGCTCCAACCGGGCAGGTACCCAGGAAGTTCGCAGTTCAGAGCAAATAGCCGTCAGGGTGGTAAAGTCAACGGGTTGCACAACAATTAGGAGTTATAGGAGTTAGCAGTTAACAGTTAAGAGTGGAGAATTAAGAATTAGGGGTAGTCAGGGAACGGGGAGATTACAGAAAGTTAGTTTGTTAGCCTGTTTATTTCTGGCTACGATTGAATTTAAACCCTGTCCAGGTTCAGACCTGTCCTTCTCTGATCGAGAAACTTCACTGTTCAGCTTGACCTGGTTGAAAGCCCCCAGCCTTCTGTACTTCTCATCTGTTCCTGGTATGGACATTCGGTTAATCAACATTGGCTTTGGTAACATCGTGTCTGCAAACCGGGTGATCGCCATTGTTAGCCCAGAATCTGCCCCCATCAAACGAATTATTACCGATGCCAGGGACAGTAAACAGTTGATTGATGCTACTTATGGCCGTCGGACGCGGGCGGTGATCATTACCGATTCTGGTCATGTTATCCTATCTGCCATTCAACCTGAAACAGTGGCTCACCGTTTCATGACCAGTAAAGATGCCCATTCGGAAGATTAGGCACCTGAATTCTAAAAAGATGGCGGCTGCTGCCGCCTAGTTTAAGAGATTATTAATAGATTAACCCTGAGAGTTGGAAGTGCGTGTATGGGATTGGGCAGATTAATTGTTTTAACAGGCCCCAGTGGAGTGGGCAAGGGAACGTTACTGCGATCGCTGCTAAGACGTCACCCCGATCTATACCTTTCTGTGTCTGCTACAACCCGTGCTCCTCGGCCCGGAGAAGTGGATGGCAAGGATTACTATTTCTTGAGCCGTCCGGAGTTTGAGCGCATGATTGCGAATGGAGAGTTTTTGGAGTGGGCCGAATTCGCGGGTAACTTGTATGGCACTCCCAAGGCCTCGGTAGACAATCAAATTCAACAGGGACACCGGGTGATTTTAGAAATTGAGCTGGAAGGGGCACGGCAAGTCCGCCAATACTTCCCGGACGCACTGAGAATTTTTATCCTGCCTCCTTCGCTGCCAGAATTGGAATCGCGGATTCGCACCCGTGGCAAAGATACGGAAGATGCGATCGTCCGTCGTCTGCAACGGGCTAAGGAAGAAATTAATGCGGCGGATGAGTTTGATATTCAAATCGTAA